>JADZBY010000617.1 GCA_020851855.1 Anaerolineae bacterium | reverse complement strand
GAATCCGCGCCCATGCTCGACCGCGACGGGCGCATTCAACTGCCCGATGCCGTGCGTGCGCAATTGGACGAAGCATCGCGCATCGCCGTCGAGATACGGCCTGAAGGCGTGCTCCTGCGACCAGAACGCGACGCCGAAGACGATACGGCGGCGGTCCTGCAAGACATTCTGCCGCAGAAACACGCCCGGCGCGGTCTGCGTTTCTGGCGATTCACAAGGCGTGAGAGAGGCCAGCCGGGATGAAAACAGACCTGTGCATCCGGGCGCGTGGTGTGGAGCGGCGGTTCGGTAGCCTTCACGTGCTGCGCGGCGTCGATCTGGACGTGCACATTGGCGAGATGGTCGGCCTGTACGGGCCGTCCGGCAGCGGCAAGACGACGCTCATCAACCTGATCGGCGCTCTGGACCGGCCCAACGCGGGCCGGATCGAGGTGCTCGGCCAGGACATCGCGGCCCTGAGCGACCGCCGCCGCGTCCAGAAACGCCGCCGCGAGATCGGCTTCATCTTCCAGAGCGCCACGCTGCTGCCGACTTATTCGGCGGCGGAGAACATCGATCTCGCCCTGCGCTTGACGCGGCTGGGCTTCTTCGAGCGCCGCCGCCGGGTGCGCGCCGCGCTGGCCGCCATGGGCCTCAGCGCATGGGCCGATCATATGCCCGAAGAGTTGAGCGGCGGCCAGCGCCAGCGGGTCACCATCGCCCGCGCGCTGGCCATGCAACCGCGCCTGATCCTTGCCGACGAGCCGACGAGCGGCATTGACAGCGCCACCTCGAAGCGCGTGCTGGCGCTCTTTCGCGGCGTCGCGGCGGCGGAAGACACCACGTTTGTGATCGTCTCACACGATCCGATGGTCTTGAAGTTCGTCGATACCGTGTACGACTTAGAGGACGGGAAGGTTATCGAGCGCGCTGCGCCATTGCCAGAACCGTCGTTCATCACTGCCGAGGGATAATTCATGTTCAGGACATTCAAAACAGCCGGGAAGCTGACCGTGATCGTCGGGCTGGTGTGCAGCTCGATGCTGCTAGGCGCGGCGCTGAGCCGCCAGGAAACGCTGCTCGTCGACGCGGGCGCGCGCGCACAGGCCATTACGCCGACGAGCGCGCCGAACAGCGCGGCGGGTACACCTACGTCGACGTCGGCGCCCAGCGAGACGATTCCACCCTACACGCCCTTGGCGACGTTGACGCCGTCATCGACGCTGAAGCCGCCGCCCACCTTCGAGCCGCCCACCCAGACGCCCATGCCCTCGCTGACGCCGAGTATCACGCCGACGCCCACGACGGACATCCAGATCACCATTCCGGGCCTGCACGGGGCCGAATCCCCGACGCCAAGCACGACGCCGGGCTGCAAGCCCCGTGAGGAGTGGAAGCTGACCTACACCGTCCAGTTTGACGATACACTTTCGTCCATCGCAGACCGCTACGGGACGTGGGTGGATGAGCTGGCGGAAGGCAACTGCATCACGGACAAGAACCTGATCGTCATCGGTCAGGTGCTGAAAGTGCCGGGCGAGACGCAGCCCTATGTGCCCGACGTGGCGTGCGTGGCCTGGCAGGTCCTGACGCCCATCAACGGGGCGCAGACCATTCCCGCCGACGGCTCGATCACCTTCAACTGGATCGGACCGGCAGCGCCCATCAACCTGATCCGCATCTGGCGGCCCGACGGCTCGAAGTACGAGGTGGTGATCGAATTGCGCCAGAACGAATCGATCAACCTGAACGAGAATCTGACACAGGGCGGAACGTACACCTGGTACGTCTATCCACTGGACCGCAATTTCCAGCAGATTTCGTGCCTGGAAGGTGGCCCCTGGACCTTCACCAAACCGCAATCGGCGGCCCCGACCGCAACGCAAGCGGCTGTGGTGAATCGCTGACAAATGCTGAACGGAGTCTTCCATGAAAGCAGCAGCCTTCCCCCGAATCGTCTTTGCTAACCGGCGCTCCATCCGCTGGCGGCTGCCGTGGAGCTACGCTGGAATTGCGATTCTGACCGCGTTGGCGCTGGGTGGGCTGCTGCTTTTCACCCTGAACCGCTACTATACGCGCCTGGAAACGCAGTATCTGGAAATGAACGCGCACGGGCTGGCGCGCCAGGTGGACCTGATGTACCACGATGGGTTAACCACCGAGGATATTCAGTCGGCGGTCAGCCTGTTCTCCTTCCTAACGCGGGCGCGCGTGCAGCTGTACGACCCGGAGATGATGCTCGTGGCTGACTCGGGTCCGGCCAGCGAGCAGTTGCAGATCAACTTCGGCTTCGGCCAGCGCACGCCGGACCGGATCGGCGGGTCGGGCGGTGCGACACGAGCTATCGGGCCGTTTTTGATTATGCGCGCGGACGCGGCGACGACGCCATTGGATTACACGGCGGCGACGCTGATTGAGGGCGCCGCCGCGACCGGAACGACGTCCTCGAACCTGTTGATCGGTCCATCGCCCTTGGAAGGGCAGGCAACGACCACGCTTCAAGGGTCAATTGGCGTGCCCGTCACAGAGGCGCCCGGCGAGAGCGCGCTGCCTGAAGGCGAGCAGGGGATCGGGCGCTATCTCGTGCCGATCCAGCGCGGCCCGTTCGGGCAGATCGCCCTGGAAACTGCTGTGCCGGGCAGTTTTTCGAGCGCGCGCGTGAGCATGCCAGTTCACGACGCCTCTGGGACGCTGCTGGCCTACGTGGAGCTTTCCGAAGGCCCGGCCTTCGGCAGCGAGATCGTCAGGGCGGTAGCGGAAAACAGCCTGTTAGCGGGCGGGATCGCGCTGCTGATCGCGGCGCTGGTGGGCATCCTGATGAGTCGGAATATCAGTCGGCCCGCACTGGCGCTGGCGGTGGTAGCGCGCGAGATGGAACAGGGCAACCTTGCCGTTCGCTCTGGCGTCCAGCGGCGTGACGAGTTCGGAGTACTGGCCGAGGCGTTTAATGCGATGGCGACGCGGATCGAGACGACCATCGCGACGCTCCGGCAGTTTGTGGCCGATGCAGCGCACGAGATCAACACGCCGCTCACGGCGCTGCGCACGAACCTGGAGCTGACCACCACGTCCGACATCCCCGATTCGGCACGCTCGGATGTCCAGAAGGCGCTGGCCGAGCTATCCCGGTTGGACGCGCTGACCAGCAATCTGCTGACGCTGACCCGGCTGGAAAACCCGCTCGTCGCCAATCCACGCACGCCGGTCGATCTGACCGGGCTGGTGCGACAGATGCACGAGCGGCACGCCTCGCGCGCGGAGCAGGCGGCAATCAACCTCAGCGTGGAAGCGCCCGACGAGCCGGTCGTCATCCAGGCCGATCCGGCGCAGATGTCACGCGTGCTGGACAATCTGCTCGACAACGCCCTGAAATTCACGCCGGGCGGCGGTGAGATCATACTCGGACTGAGCGCGGGCGGCGGTCTGGCCCGGCTGTGGGTGCAGGATACGGGCATCGGCATCCCGGCGGGCGACCTTGCCAGGCTCTTCAGCCGCTTTCACCGCGGGCGCAACGCCGCAGCCTTTCCGGGCAACGGCTTGGGCCTGAGCATCGTCCGGGCCATCGTAGACGATCACGACGGGCACATCGAAGTCACCTCGGACGAGGGCGGCACATGCTTCACGGTCGGTCTGCCGCTGATCCAACGGCAGGGCAGGGACAAGGAACGCGAATCGTGACAGGCAATTACCAGATTCTCCTCGTAGAAGACGATCCGGGAGTCGCCAGCAGCCTGCAAACGGCGCTGATCCGCGAAGGCTACGGTGTGCATTGGAAAGCGGACGGCAGGAGCGGCGTTGGTTACGCGCGCGACTTCACGCCGCACCTGATCATCCTCGACGTGCGCCTGCCGGACGGCTCCGGCTTCGACTTCTGCCGCCAGATGCGGCAGCTTGGCGTGCGGCAGCCTATTGTCATGCTCACCGTGCAGGCCGAGGAAATGGACAAAGTGATCGGCCTGGAGATGGGCGCGGATGACTACGTGACCAAGCCCTTCAGCCTGCGCGAATTGCTTTCACGACTGCGTGCGCACCT
>JADZBY010000616.1 GCA_020851855.1 Anaerolineae bacterium | reverse complement strand
CGCCGTTGCGGATCGCTCAGCAGCGCCACCACTGCCTGGGCAAAGTCCGTCGGCTCGTCGGCGAGCAGCGCTTCCCGGCCCGATGCCATGTCCAGCCCTTCCGCGCCGGTGTGGGTCGAGACGATGGCCGCGCCCGCCGCCATGGCCTGGAGCAGCTTCAGCCGCGTCCCGCTGCCCATGCGCAGCGGCGCGACGTACACGGCGGCGCTGTGCAAAAACGGCGTCACATCCTGCACGTAACCGGTGACTTCCACGTCCGGGCGCTGCCGGATGGCGTCGAGGCGCTCGTGCGGTTTGTTGCCGACGATGAACAGGCGCGCATCGGGCACGGCCTCGCGGACGGTGTTGAGCACGTGATCGACAAACCACAGCACGGCGTCCACGTTGGGCCGGTAATTCATTGTGCCAGTGAAGAGCAGCGCCGCCGGGCCGAGATCGAGCCGCTCCGCGACGCTGGCGTAGGCGTTGGCGTCAATGCCGTTGGGCACGACGCACGGCGATAGGCCCGGCACGAGCGCGCTCAAGGCCCTGGCGTCGGCGTCCGACACGGCGATCACACAGTGCGCAGCGCGGCACACGTGGCGTTCCAGCCGCGCCAGCCGCCGCCACTGGATCAGCGAGTAGGCCGCCGCCGGCCAGCGCGACGGTGTGCGCCGGTCCACCTGGTGGATCAGGCGTTGCAGGCTGTATTCGGCGTTGTGGGCGTCGTAGACGATGCGCGCGCGCGGCGCTTTGGCCCGGATGATGGGCAGATAACAGGCCATCTCCAGGCCCTCGATCTGGACCAATGCGTAATCCCGCTCGGCGAGCAGCGTTTCGAGCGCCGCCGCGTAATCGGGTGAGGCGTAGCGGCGCGCCATGTCCGCATCGCGGCTCAAGAACAGGTCGCGCAGGCGGTCGCGCGTCCGGCGGGCCGGCAACGCCACGCCGATCACGTCGCCGCGCGCTGAGGCGAGCGGCGTATCGCAGGGATCGGCGCTGCCGGGTTCGACAAAGGTGAGCACATCCAGCGTGTAACCCGCCGCGCGCACGCCCTGGATCAGGCCGAAGTTGCGCAGCGGGCCGCCGGACTGGGGTGGAAAGGGCAGTTGAGGTGTCAGATACAGAAGCCGCATGATCTCGGTTGCATTCGCCTTGCTGGCAGGCCGCCACAGACGCTAGGACGACGCCAATACGCGCCGGTACACATCCAACACAGTGCGCGCCGTGTTTTCCCAGGTGAACTGCCGGGCGCGCGCCAGCCCGGCCTCACCGCTGCGCCGCCGGAAGTCCGCGTCGGTCGCCGCGCGGAAGAGCGCCCCGGCCAGCTCGTCGATCCGGTCGGGATCGATGAGCAGGCCGGTATCGCCCACCACTTCGGGCAGCGATGCTCGGTTCGATACGATGGTCGGGATGCCGCAGGCCATGGCCTCGAGGGGCGGGAAGCCGAAGCCCTCGTAAAACGACGGCAGCACGAGCGCGACCGCCCCATTGTACAACGCGGGCAGGTCGGTGTCCGGCACATTTTCTACCCAGTGCAGGCTTTTGCCAAGCTGCAAACCGTCCGCCTTGTGGAAAATGTCGTCAAAGAGCCAGCCGCGCCGCCCGGCGAGCACGAGATCGGGCGCGCCGGGCAGCGAGACGCGCACGCGGGCGAAGGCTTCCAGCAAGCCGGCCAGGTTCTTGCGCGGCTCAAAGGTCCCCACGAACAGGAAATAGCGCTCCGGCAACTTCAGCCGGGCGCGGACGGCGGCGACGTCGTCCGGCGGCATGGGGCGGAAACGCTCGTCCACGCCGAGCATATTCACCGTGATCTTCGTGTCGGGCACGCCCAGCCGGGCGATCAGATCGTCGCGCGTGGCGGCGGAATCGGCCAGGATGTGCGCCGCCTGGCGGACCGCGTCGCGAATGTGGCCACGATAGTAACGCAGGCTGTCCGCCGTCTGAAATTCCGGGTAAAAGAGGAAGGTCAGGTCATGCACGGTGATGACGTAACGCCGTGCGCCAAACAGCGGCGGGACGAAATCCGGGCTGTGCAGGATGTCCAGGCGGCGCGGCGCGATCTCCGCCGCCAGCGCGAGACGCTCCCAGCGATGGTGCGGCGGCGTGAAGACGCGCACCCGGCGCACGTGGGGCGCGTCGGGCGGCACGATGCTCTCGCCGGGCGATTGGCGGGCGTGTTCCAGCGCCAGGTAGTCGTGATCGGCGTCCAGCCGGGCCAGCGCGGCGACCAGCCGGCGCGTATATTCTGCAATGCCGCCCTGCCGGTATGCATTCAGGCGCGCGTCGATGCCGATGCGCGGGCGGCGCGTGTCGGATGTGTCGTGGTTCATGGCGATGAGTATACCGCCGCCAGGCGGGGTATGGTTTTTAGGATGAGTCTGCAAACCCTCACCCTGGCCCCTCTCCTTTATGGAGAGGGGAGATCGCCAGCCTTGCCCGCACGCTCTTTCCCCCTCTCTACGCGGTGCTTCGCGTGGAGAGGGGGCCAGGGGGTGAGGAACCCAACTCGGCCCAGACCAGACAGCCCGCCCCAACCGCGCTCGACGCAAGCTGAGCGGGCACGATATGCAGCCCGTCGCCCACGTAGGGCAGCAGCCGGGCGCGCACGTCGCTCTCCAGGCCCGGCAGGTCGAGCAGGTCGCCCAGCGCGCGCCCAAGTCCGCCGCCGATGACGATGCGCGCCGCGTTCAGCGCGCCCGCGCACCAGACAAGCGCCTGCGTCAACGCGCCGCGCAGATCGTGCAGCAGGGCCAGCGCCAGCGGGTCGCCCGCGCGCATGGCGTCGAGGATATCGGCGGTGCCGGCGTCGGGCTTGCGGGCAAGCAGGCTATCCGGCCACTCGCCGCGCCGCGCCGCCAGCCCGGACAGCAGCCCGACGCCGGATGCGTACTGCTCCGTACAGCCCGTCAGACCACACGCGCACAGCCGCCCACCGGGCACGGCGGGCAGGTGGCCGATCTCCATCGCCGCGCCGCTCGCACCGCGCACCAACCGCCCGCCGGACATGGCCGCGCCGCCCAGCCCGGTCCCGATGGCGGCGTACACCACGTCCGGACAGCCGCGCGCCGCGCCGCACCACCATTCCCCGATGGCCACGGCGGCGGCGTCGTTGCTCACCGCGATGGGCAGGTCCGGAAAGCGCTCGCGCAGGGCGTCGCGCAGGCGCACTTCGCTCCAGCCCAGGTTGACGGCCAGACGGACCACGCCGTCATGCACATTGCCCGGACAACCGACCCCGACGCCCGCCACCGGCCCGCCGTGCGCACCCAACGCGGCGATGCCTTCCGCCAGCCGGTCGAGCACCGCCGCGACTCCCTCGGCGGGCAGCGTCGGGGCGCGGCGTTCGGCCACGACTCGGCCTTGTGGATCGATCAGGGCAAAGGCGATTTTCGTGCCGCCGATGTCGACTCCGATGGCGTATGCGGTAGGCGCGTCCACGTCACACCGTCACGGTGACTTTGCTCAGGCCGCGCGGCGAATCGACGGGATGGCCCTTCGCCAGCGCCAGGTGCATGCCGAAGACTTGCGCAGGCATGACGGCCACGATGGGCGTGAGCCATTCGGGCATGGCCGCGGGCAGGCGCACCCGGTTTTTGCCCCAGTTCAGCGCGCGCTCGTCGTCCGAAAAGACGATACACTCCGCCTGGCGCTCGGCCAGCGCGCCCAACAGGTCGAGCATGAGCGGCAGCGTCTTGCCCGACGGCGCAATGGCGATGACCGGGAAGCCCGGCTGCACCTGCGCAATCGGCCCGTGGCGGAAGTCCGCCTCGCTGTAGCCGTTCCCGGCGATGTAACACAGTTCTTTGATCTTCAAACTGACTTCGAAGGCCGTGCAGTAGTTGAATCCACGCCCGACGACGACGCAGTGCTCCATATAACGGTAGCGCTCGGCCCAATTCGCCACCGGCCCGGCGTATTTGAGCGTCTCGGCGGCCCACTCCGGTACGCGCGCTAGCTCCGACCAGAGCGACTCGTCGTCCGCCAGCGCCGCCGTGAGCATGGCCATGACCATCAGTTCCGCCGTGTACGTCTTCGTCGCCGCGACGCTCAGTTCCGGCCCGGCAGAGAGCGGCACGTGGTGGTGCGCTTCGCGGGCCAGCGCCGAATCGGCGTCGTTCGTCACGCCGATGGTCAGCGCGCCGCTCGCCTTCGCATCGGCCAGCACTTGGCGCACATCTTCCGACTGCCCGGACTGCGAGACGCCGATCATCACCGAGCGCGAAAAGTCCGGCGGCGTTTCGTAGAGCGTGTGCAGCGATGGCGTGGCCAGCATGACGGGCAGGCGCAGGTGGTGGCCCAGGATGTACTGGGCGTAACGCGCCGCGTTGTCGGACGTGCCGCGCGCCGCGATGCACACGTAGGCGGGCTGCGCGGCGCGGATGGCCTGGGCGATGCCGTACAGCGTCTCGCGCTGCGTGTCCAGCAGGGTCCGGAGCACGCCGGGCTGTTCGGCAATTTCTTGTTCGATGCGATACATGGCTTGCCTCATCCTTTCCAGACGATCCCTGGCTTTAATTGTTCTCGTTCGGGCGAAAGGGTCAAGTGAAGGTTTCGCGGTAGACTCAGGGTGGTACGGTCGCACCTGGAGCAATCGAGGCAACGTATGGCAACCATCAGTGTGGTGGGCGCTGGCCTGATGGGCACGGCGCTCACCTTCCCCGCCGCCGATAACGGGCACGACATTCACCTGATCGGCACACACCTCGACACGGCAATCATCGAAGAACTAAAAGCCGGGCGCGCCCATCCCCGGTTACGCCGCACCGTGCTGCCCCATGTGACGCCCCACTTTCACATCGAAATCCCGGCGCTGGTCCCCGGCGCGGACCTGGTGGTCATCGGCGTGAACTCGCGCGGCGTGCGCTGGGCGTCGGGCGCGGTCGGGCCGCACCTGCAACCCGGCCAGAGGGTCCTGATGGTCACCAAAGGGCTAGAGAATACGGGCGACGGCTCCCTTCAGCTGTTGCCGGACCTGTTCCGCGCGGGCCTGCCGGACGCGATCCGCGACTCGGTGCGCATCGCGGCCATCGGCGGGCCGTCCATCGCGGGCGAACTGGCGGCGCGGCGGCACACCGGCGTCGTATTCACCTCGCGCCACGGCGAGATTCTGCCCGAATTGCGCCGCACCTTCGCCACATCCTACTATCACGTCTGGACCTCGACCGACATGCCGGGCGTCGAGGTGTGCGTGGCGCTCAAGAACATCTACACCCTGGCGGTCGGGCTGGCGGCGGGCATGGTCGAGGCCGAGACGCCGCCCGATCCGGCGGGCGCGCAGATGTATAACACGGCGGCGGCGCTCTTTGCCCAGGGCCTCGCCGAGACGGCCTATCTGGTCCAGCACATGGGCGGCGGGCTGGAAACCGTGTTCAGCCTTCCCGGCGCGGGCGATCTGTACGTCACGGCGCAAGGCGGGCGCAATACGCGGCTGGCGCGCCTTCTGGGCAAGGGCATGCCGTTCAGCAGCGCCATCGAGGAAATGCCGGGCGAGACGATTGAGGGCGTGGACGCCCTGCTGTCCGTCGCGCCCGCCGTCGAGCGCGCCGTGGAGATGGGCAAATTGGACGGCGACGCCATGCCGCTTCTGCGCAAGCTGTACCGCATCATGACGCGCCACGAGCCAATCGCCTTCGAGTGGGATAGTTTTTTCGGCAAACTGCCGTTCGGGAAGTGAGCGACGGCCCGCCCCTGGCACGCTGTGCGTCGGGCGAAAGCACGCCAACCACCGATCAGCGGTGGGCCAAAAGTGATGCATAATGGATGACGAGTCTGCACAGTATGTTTTGGGTTGACCGTCACTCCCCCATCCCCTCTCTCCCTCAAGGCGAGAGGGGAGAAAAACGGACAACGCAGGCGTTGTCCCTACGCGGCTAACCGTAGGGACGAGGCCTGCCTCGTCCGCCGCCTTTCACCCCTCGCCATGAGGGAGAGGGGCCGGGGGTGAGGGTTTGCAGCCACACCCTGGACGAGAGGCCGTCGATTGGCACGGCACGGTAGAGGATGGAATGGGCCTTCGAAGGAGCGAACCATGCGGCGTAATAGAGTGCATCTTGCGCTATCCGGGATCGTGGCGGTGACGGCGCTGGCGCTGAGCGCTGCCGTCTTCCTGATGACTCCGGTGGCCAACGTCGCGGCGCAGGATAGCGGCACGCCCACGCCCATTGCCGGGCCGGGGACGGGTCCGGGCGCGGACTGGCTGTCCGGCTTGCGGCCCCTGACCGCCGCCAACGCCGCCGAGATCGCGTCATTACAGGTCCTGGACGGCAACGGGGCCTGGATCGGCTCGCTGGCGTTCAGCCCGGATGGCTCGCGGCTGGCGTCGGGCGGCAGCGACGGCACGGTGTACCTGTGGGATGTGGCGCGATTGGCGCAACTGCCCAGCCCGCTCGTGCACACCAGTTCCGTGACGGGCATCGCCTTCAGCCCGGATGGCGGCCTGCTGGCCTCGTCGAGCACCGACGACACGGTGCAGCTGTACGATTTCCGGACCGAGCGCGCCGAGACGCTGTTTACCAGCACGACCGACATGTGGGGCGCGGCGTTCAGCGCGGATGGCGCGCTGCTGGCGTCCGGCTCCGACGACAGGATCGCCCGCGTCTGGGACCTGTCCACCCGGACGCTGATCGGGCAGGCGGCGGAGAATCAGGTGGTGCTCAGCATCGCTTTCAGCCCGGTGGAAAATCTGCTCGCCGCCGGGTTGGGCACGTACCAATCCTCGGACGGCCCCATCGACCTGATCCTGATGCGCGGCAAGGTCATCCCACGCGGCGAGTTGGTGGGCCACAACGGCGGCGTGATGGGCATGGCCTTCAGCCCGGATGGCGCCATGCTGGCCAGCGCCAGTTTCGACAACACGGTGCGCCTGTGGGACGTGCGCGGCGGCGTGCAGATCGGCGCGCTGGAAGGCCACACCTACTGGGTGCGCAACGTCGCCTTCAGCCCGAACGGCGCGCTGCTCGCGTCGTCGTCCTGGGATGGCACGGTGCGGGTGTGGGATGTGGCTCGCCGCTTGCAGCTTGCCGTGCTTTCGGCGGGTGACGGCCAGATCGACGGCCTGGCCTTCAACCCGGACGGCACACTGCTCGCCAGCGGGCACGAAAACGGCGACGTTCGGCTGTGGGGCGTGCCGGGCGCGCCGGGCAGCCGCTCGATCCACCCGTACCCGTCGAACTAGTACATCCACTTGGTGAGGATTCAGGCTCGTTTCCCCCACCCCAACCCCTCCCCCATGAAGAGGGAGGGGCGAAGCGAGCCGTTTTTTCCTTCCCCTCTTGATGGGGGGAAGGGCAGGGTTAGGGGGTATTCTTGCCTGGTTGTGGTACTAGGGGAATAGGCCCTCACCCCCGTCCCTTCTCCCAAGAGTACATGGGAGAGGGGAACCGCACAGCAGCCCCTCGGCAATCTCCCCTCGCCATAAGGGAGAGGGGCCGGGGGTGAGGGTTTCTTCACATCGCCCGGTGCAGAGTGAGGATCGCGGACGGATGCGGTTGTTGCGGACCATAGCAGGGTGGTGGCGGCGCGCCCGCTGGTGGCAGCGTGGGCTGTTACTGGCGGCGCTGGCCGTTGTGGGCATGGCGGCGGCGCTCGTCGTCTGGGTGTGTTACGACCTGCCGCCCATCGATAACTTCCAGGCCGGCCTCGCCTTGCCCAGCACGCGCATCTACGACCGGCGCGGGCGCGTGCTGTACGAGATCATCGACCCCGAAGGCGGGCGTAACATGGCCCTGCCGCTCGACCGCATCCCGCGCTCGGTCATCGAAGCGACCATCGCCACCGAAGACCGCAACTTCTACGCGACACCCGGCATCGACCTGGAAGGGATGCTGCGCGCGCTGTGGATCAACCTGCAGGGCGGCGAAATCCGGGCGGGCGGCAGCACCATCACGCAGCAGGTGGCGCGCAACCTGCTGCTCGATCCGCAGCAGCGCGCCGAACGGACCTTGCG
>JADZBY010000615.1 GCA_020851855.1 Anaerolineae bacterium | reverse complement strand
GGCCGGCCCGGCGTCGCGTGGCGCATCATCACACCAGACAGAAGTAGGACGCTTGGACCGGAACGCGATCTTCGCTGCGTGTCTCGACGCAGTTCATAACGATGAGGCGACCGTCGAGCAGTGCGTCGCCCGTCACCCCGACTATCCGGGGCTGGGCGAACTGCTCCGGCTGGCGCTGGCCATGCGGGAATCGCCGCCCGACATGCCGGAGCCGCGCCGTGTGGCGCTGGAACGGCGGCTGGTGCGCGCCATGGAGCAGCGGCTACGCGCCGAGCAGCAGGCCGCGCGCGCGCAGCGCAGGCCTCTCTTGCCGCGCCTGGTCTTCGCCATGGCGGCGGTGGTCGCCGTGGCGATTGGCGTGCTGGCGATCATGGCCCAGGCCGCGCGGCCTGCGCTGCCCGGCGATGTGCTGTACGGCTACAAGCGCGCGGTCGAAGGGGCCGAGGTGGCCTTTGCCAGCGCGGCGGACCGCTCCGAGCTGTTGTGGCGGCAGGCGGATCGCCGTCTGGAAGAGCTGCAACTGGCCGTCACGCGCAGTGGGCAGGTCGATCCGGTGTTTCTGGCGGACGTGATCGCCAGTTACGAGGCGGCGATTGACGCGCGCGGCAACGTCGCGGACCGCGAGTTGTTGTACACGCGGGCGGTGCGCGCTTTTGAATACGCCGCGTCGCTCGATGCCGCCCACGCCGAGATGCTGCGCGCGGCGCTGCTCCAGATGGCCCCGCCCAGCGTCGACGCCGTGCCGCTCATTTCGCTGGCGGCGACGTTGACGCCCACGCCGACCCTGACGCCGAGCGCCACGGCCACTGGCACGGCCACCCCGACGCCATCCGCGACGGGCACAGCCACGCCGAGCTTCACACCCTCGCCCACCGCCACCACCGCGCCAAGCCTGACGCCGAGCGTGACGCCCGAAGCGCCGACGAGCATTGCACAGGGCGCTACGAGCACCGCTACGGCCTACGTCATCCCGCCGTTGCCCACGCTGCCATACGACATGACGGCGACGCCGATCCCGCCGACGAACACCTACGTGCCGCTGGTGTTGCCCACCAGCCCGCCGACCTCGGTCCCGCCCACCTGGACGCCGTTGCCCAGCGCGACGGCGACGGAAACGCCCACCCAGACGCCCACCGAGACTCCGACGGCGACGGAGACGCCTTCGCCCACGCCGAGTGTGACCGAAACGCCGACCGAGACGGGCACGCCGACGGAAACGCCGACATTGCCGCCGTGTGGGCCGCCGACCGCCACGCCCACACCGGGCGATGCGCCGCCGGGTGAAGACAGCACGCCGACGCTCACGCCGACGTTATGCGCAAGCTGGACGCCGACGCCGAGCGAGACTCCGACGGAGACGCCCAGCGCCACGCCGACGAGCACGCCAACCCTGACCCATACGCCAACGGTCGAGGTGAGCAGCATCACCACGCCCGCCTTCACCCCGACCACCACGCCGACGCCCATGCCGGTGGGATAGACTCGGACCTCGTATACATGAAGGCGGACCTCGCGGCCCGCCTTTTTTGTCTGACGTAGGGACAACGCCTGCGTTGTCCGCGTGCATCACCGCGTCGCGGCGTGGCGCAGATGGAGTTTCGCCAAACACGGATCGCATCGCCCGGACCTGAAGGCCCAGGCTGAACCTACAAAGCCCTGCGGGCTGAAGCCGTATTCCAGCCCGTCAGGGCTTTGGTCATTCAGCCCGGTCGCTTTAGCGCCGGGCCTGGATTTTGGCCCTTTGTGATTTTTGATCAGCGCCGGGCGCGCCCGATGATCCGCGTTGATTCCTGAAAATTCACGTCCGGTGGGCGCGTCGCGACGGGCACACCGCTGGTGCGATCTGTCCGCTACTCCATCGTCCAGCCGGGCAATTTGATGCTGAACGTGGTCCCAACCTTCTCTTCGCTCTCGTACCAGATGCGCCCGCCCATCGCGTCAAGCTCGGCTTTGGCCAGGTACAGGCTCAGGCCGTAGCCGTGCTCGGCCAATACCTGCGGCTGGCGCGCCCGTTGGAACGGCGCAAAGATGCGGTCGGCTTCTTTGGCCCGGATGCCGCAGCCCTGGTCGGCCACATCGATCTGCACCACGTCGCTGGGGATGAGCCGCGTGGCGCGCAGCAGGATGGGCGAGTCCTTGTCGCTGTAAAGCACCGCGTTGCGCAGCAGGTCGCGAAAGATGCGCCACAGGTAATCCGGCGCGCCGTACACCCCGATGTCGTCCGGAACCTGCACGGTGAGCCGGTCGCGCACGTCTTCCACGCGCACCGGATCGAGCGGCGACTCGTCGGCCAGCGCTTCGAGGAAATCTTCCACGAACTCCGCCAGCCGGATTTTCTTGCGCGCCTTGCCGACCAGCGTCGGCAACTGGCCGGTGCGCAACATCTCCAGCCGGTGAAGTTGGTCGAGGAACATCTCCAGACGGTGCATCTGGGTGGCCATGATCTCGGCAAAGCCGACCACGCGCTCGGAAAGCTGCTCGATGGTCATGCCCGCCTTGCGCTTCTTCATGATCTGGATGATCAGGTCGGCGTGGCCGCGTGTGCTCTCCACGGCTAGGCTCGCCTCGTTGCGGAACGTGGACATAAATTCTTTGAGCGCCACCCAGTCGGGCTGTTCGAGGGTGATTTGTGTGTAGATGCTGCCATCCGCGCCGGTGATGCGGGCGGCCCAGCACGGGATGTACGCGCCGGTCAGCAGGGTGTGAAAGCGCACCGGCTCGTCGCTCTCCAACGCCCGGCGGCGAATGTCGTCCGCGCCGATGCCTTCCAGGCGGCGCGCATCGAGCAGCATGGCGCAGGCGACCCAGCCCTCGGCGCGGATGAGCGTCAGGTTCGGGCCGAGGATGGTGCGCGCGGCGCGGTTATCGAGCACCAGCCGGTCGGCGGAGTCGAAGATCAGCACGCCCTCACCGAGGCTGTCGATCACAGAGCGCAGGTTCAGGCTGGTCTCCGCCAGTTGTGGGGATTGCATAGAGGAATTGACCTCTCGACTCCGCGAGAATGGGCAAACAAGACGTATCGTTCAGGCTCAATTATGCACACAGCGCGGCAGTGTGCAATCCGAGCAACCGGCGTGGATATCCCTCACTCCCCCAGCCCCTCTCTCCCGGTGGGCGAGAGGGGAGAAGACCAGGACGGACTCTTTGCTCATCTCCCCTCTCCATGAGGGAGAGGGGAGAAAGCCAAGATGGACTCCCTGCTTGTCTCCCCTCGCCATGAGGGAGAGGGGCCGGGGGTGAGGGTCTTCTCACGTTCCCGCCATGCTCAGGACGCGGCCCAGCGTGCGGAACATGATCAACACATCCAGCGTGAGCGAGCGGTGGCGGATGTAGTACAGGTCGTATTGCAGCTTCTTGAGCGCGTCTTCGGCGGTGTTCCCATACCTGTAGCGGACCTGCGCCCAGCCCGTCAGGCCCGGCGTGACCAGCAGCCGCGTGCGGTAGAACGGGATTTGCTCCGAAAGTTGCTCGACGAACACGGGCCGCTCCGGGCGTGGGCCGACGATGCTCATATCGCCGCGCAGCACATTGATCAGCTGCGGAACTTCGTCCAGCCGCGACTTACGCAAGAGCTTGCCGACGCGCGTGATGCGCGGATCGTCCTCGGTAGCCCACTGCGGCCCGGTATGCTTCTCCGCATCGGGGATCATCGACCGCAATTTGACGATCTTGAAGACCTTGCCGCCGCGTCCGGTGCGTTCCTGCGTGAAAAAGAGCGGGCCTGGCGAATCGAGCTTCATGACGATGGCCAGCGGGATCAGGAGCAGCCCGAAACAGGCCAGCCCGGCCAGCGCCAGCGCCATGTCCATCAGCCGCTTGAGAAACAGGTAGATGCGCAGCGACAGGCTGTTGCCTTCCAGCGGCAACACGACCGCCCAGTGCGCCTGCCCGACGTGCTCAATCGGCACGCGCCCGGTGATCTGCTCGTACAGGATCGGCATGGGCACGATGGCCACGCCCTGCTCGTAACAGCCCAGGATGCCCTGAAACACGTCGGCGGGCAGCGTCGAATCGTAAGCGATGATCAGCTCGGAAATGTTCTTGCTCTTGACTAGCCGGGGCAAATCGCGGCCCGTGCCAAGCTGGCTGCGCGGCGCGCCGTGGTCTTCGCTGCTGCCGATCACGCCCACCACGAGGTAATCGTCGGCGGCTTCTTCGGCGATGGCCTGCTGGATGCTGTCCGCCGTCGGGCCATCGCCGACGACCAGGGCGCGGCGGCGCGAGGCGGTCCAGCCGATCAGGTACGGGCGCGTCAGCCGCCACAACGCGATCAGGACGAAGGACAGGATGGCGTAATACAGGATGAACAGGCGCGGCAACTCGTCGCGCCCGGCCAGGAAGAAGATGATCAGGTACACCACCACGAGCTGCATTTCGATGAACAGCAGCCGGATCATGCTCTGGCCGCGCCGCGCCGTGACGCGCAGGTTGTAGAAGTCATTCGCGCTGGCCAGGAAAAACCACATCGGCGGCAACACGGCGAACCACGCCGCGCGGGAGAGCACAAACGCCGCGTTGAACGGCTCGCGCGCCACGACGGACCACACCATCAGCCCGATGAATACGGCGCAGACCGTGGCCACGGCGTCTCCCAGCATCAACAGCAGGCGGCGCTCGGAGATTTGAAGCTGGATTCCGGCCCGCACGCGCGGCTGAAATTGCAGGCCAGAGCGCACCGGTTGCGTATCGAGCGCTGTTGAGGCGGGTTTGTCTACCACCGGGTCCCCCGTGATGTGCTCCGTCATCGCCCTCTCGTCCTACGCTCATTGTAGCCGGATTGCGCCGCTCGACTCTTCCATTTGTCTAACATCCGGATGCGGCGCTGCCGATTCGTAATACTTTCGATTCGCAAGCCGCATAGCCGCGCGCCCGGCTTGGCTGTATAGTAAGCGGAAGGCTCCCGGCGGGGCAACTGCACGCAGCGTGTCTGCGCAGCGGCCCGGCGCACCACGCAGGCATATTCGAGGGCATCGATGACCGGCTTACGACCACTCGCAGCGCGCGCACTGTTCATCCTCATGGTCACCTACCTCATCATCGGCGGCGGGACACTGGCCGGCATCCTGCTCCCGCCCTACAAGATCGTCACGGCGGCGCTCGTGCTGCCCGCGCTGGCTGTCTGGCTCATCGTGCGCTGGCGGAAGGGCTGGCGCTGGCACAAAACAGCGCTCGACGTGGCCATCGTGGCCTGGATCGCCGCCGTGCTCCTCTCATTTGCCGCCAACACGCCCGACTGGCGGCGCATGACCATCGGCATGTGGTATGGGGGAGCTTTTCTGGTCGGGTGGTTCTTTTTGCAGGATATCCTGGCCAACCGGGGCTTCACACGCCTGTTCCTGGTCGATGCGTTGCTGCTCGCGGGCGTGCTGATCCTGGTCGACTGTTACCCGGAACTCTTCGGCCTGATCCGCAACTGGGCAGAACAGCCGCCGGAGACGCGCATCGAGTTCTACAACGCCGTGCGCGTGTGGGGCAGGCTCGGCAATCCGAACTGGGTGGTGACCTTCACGATCATGATCGTGCCGATGGCGTTGGCGCGGGCCTTCACGGTGAAAGCGCGGCCCGCCCGCGCGCTGATCGTGCTGTACGCCGCCTTGCACGGCGTCCTGGGCTTCTTCACCTTTTCGCGCGCCGGCTGGATCGGGTTGGGCGTCATGGCCGTCGCGTTCGCCGGGCTGGCGCTGGCCACGTGGCAGCGCGCCATCCTGGAGCGCGCCGGGCGCTGGGTGGCGGGCCTGCCGGGCCGCTGGCCGCAAACCGTCCGCTGGGGCGGCGCGGCGCTGGCGCTGGTGGTCGCCGCCGTGGCGATCCTGGTCCTGGTGCGCATCAGCCTGACCGGTGGCCGCTCGTTGGATGACCGGCTGTACATGTACAACACCGCCGTGGCGATGCTGGCCGAGAAGCCGCTCACCGGGCATGGCCTGTTCACCTTTGGCGAAGGCCTGTTGCGCTACAACTCGGTCCCGTTCCGGCAGGCGCACGGCTCCGCGCACAACCTGTTCCTCAACTTCGCCGCGGAACTGGGCCTGATCGGGATCATCGCGCTGGCGCTTACGGTGGCCGGGCTGCTGCTCGGCGCGCGGCGCGTCTGGCGCACCGCCACGAGCCGCACGACGCCGATCATCCTGACCGGCGGGCTGGCGGCGCTGGCCGGGGTGGCCGGGCAGTCGTTCTTCGACTTCACGCTGGCCACGCCCGCCATGTTTCTGCCCTGCCTGCTGATTCTGGTCGCCATCACCGCGCCGGAAAAGCCCGAACCGGTGGGCCGGACGCGCAGCGCCGTGTTGACCGGCGGGCTGGCGGCGCTGTGCATGGCGCTGGTCGGCGGCGCGCTGTGGAGCAACAACGCCTACACGCGCTACCTCGACGCGCTCAGCCAGGGCGCGCAGGCGAACCTCACGGCGGCGAATTATGCGAGCGCGGCGCGGGCCATGCAGGGCGCAATCGACGCCGACCCGGCCATGCCGGTGTACAGCCTGTATCAGGGCATATTCTACGGGCTGGCGGCGCAGCGCGGCGATTCCGCCAGCGCGCCGGAAGCGGTCCGGGCGCTGGAGCGCTTTGTGCAGCTGGAGCCGTATTTCGCCCCGGCCTGGGCCAACCTGAGCGTCCTGTACGAGCAGGCCGGCCAGCCTGACGCGGCGCTGGACGCGGCGCGCCGGGCCTTCGAGATTGCGCCGAAAGCCTCGCCGCTCGGAATGCGCCTGGGGAGCCTGTACGAGGCGCGCGGCGAGATGGACGCGGCCCGCGAAGCGTACCACGCCGTGCTGGACGGCGGGGCGGACTATGCGCTGTACCCGTTCTGGCAGGAAACGCCGCTGCGCCGTGAAGTCGCGGGCGCGCCCAGTGTGACAGACAAATTCAGCGCCGAGGCGCAGGTGTTGAACTTGCTCGCCGCCGGGCAGGATCAGGCCGCCCGCGAGCGCCTGGACGCCGCGCCGCCGACGGACATCGCCGGTTTTAGCCGCACGCTGCTCGAAGCATTCCTGCCGAACCCGCCCGCCACGCGGCAACGGCTGGTCGACGTGTTCGGCGTGCTTGCGGCGCGCGGCTCATTCGAGGCGACGGACATCGAAGCGCTGACCATGCTTGGCCGCGCGGCGACGGCGTGCGCGGCGGGTAAGCTGGACGAGGCGCAGGCGGCGGCGGCCCGTGTGGAGACGCTGCGCGGCGGCATCCCGTTCACCAGCGCCGACGCCACCGCCGGATTCTACGTCCAGAGCCAGTATTACCGCATCGGTCTGGCTCCGTTTTTCCTGCCCGGCGATGCGTGGCCGGTCTTCGGGCCGAGCGTGGAGCGCTACTGGCAGCTTTTCCAGGAACGTTACGCGGACTGCCAGTAAGATGATCGTGCATTTCGGTTCGCCCCGTCCCTCACTCCCCCGACCCCTCGCTCCCAGGGGGCAAGCGGGGAGAAAAGCCGGATGCGTTCTGCGTCTCTCTCCCCTCGCCTTGAGGGAGAGGGGCCGGGGGTGAGGGTTTCGTTTCCAATGCCGAACCGTTCCGAAGAAGGGGCGCTGGACAGCCTATGCAGATGATGACCGGGACTCCATCCACGGCATCCGGGCCACGCCGCGCGGATGTGCGCTCGTCCGCCCTCACCACGCGGCGGTTGGTCGTCGCCATCCTGTTTGTGCTGCTCTTCGCCATGGCGGTGCGCATCCCGCTGGATACCGATACGTGGTGGCATCTGCGCGCCGGGGAGCGCGTCCTCGCGGACGGGATTCTGACCACGGACCCGTTCTCGCTGACGCGGGGCGGCCAGCCCTGGATCAATCATGGCTGGGGCGCGCAGCTGGTCATGGTGCTCTTCACGCGGCTGTTCGGCGTTGAGGCCGGGCTGGCCTATTACACGGCGGCGCTGGCCGTCGCCGGGCTGGTCTTCGTCTATCTATCCTGCGACGGCAACCCGTACGTGCGCGCCTTCGTGATCGTGCTGGCGGCGGCGACGGCGGCGGTGTTCTGGTCGGCGCGCCCACAGATGGCCAGCTTCCTGTGGAGCGCCGTGTTGCTGTACGTGTTGCACCTGCTCAAGTGGCGCAAGGTGAACCGGCTGTGGCTGATCCCGGTCCTGATGCTGGTCTGGGTGAACATGCACGGCGGCTTTTCCATCGGCTTCATCCTGCTCGGCGGTTTCATTGTGGGCGAAATCCTGGGCCGCATGTTCGACCGGGCTAACCCGAACGTGATCACGTGGCGGCGGATCGGCGAGCTTGTGCTTGTCACGGCGGTGGCGGCGCTCGTGCTGGTGCTGAACCCGAACACCACCCAGATGTGGAGCTACCCGTTCCGCACCTTCGGCATCGGCGTGTTGCAGCAGTTCATCCAGGAATGGGCCTCGCCGGACTTCCACCTGCGCGAGACGTGGCCCTTCATCGTGATGCTGCTCGGCGTGCTGGCGGCGGTGGGCCTGTCCGGGCGGCGTATAGACCTGACCGATCTCGTGCTGGTGAGCGGCACGGCGTTCATGGCGCTCTACGCGGGCCGCAACATCGCCACCTTTGCCCTGGTGGCCGCGCCGGTCCTGTCGCGGCACGTCAGCGCCTTCCTCGAGGGGCACGGCTGGCGGCTCGGTCCTGCGCGCAGGCCACGCGGCGCGGCGCTCGCCCTGAACTGGACGCTCATCATCCTGGTCTGCCTGGGCGCAGGGCTGAAGATCGCCGCCACGCTGGAGCCGCGGACCGTCGCCGCCGCTGTCACGGACGCCCTGCCCGTCGAGGCGGCGGCCTACCTCAACCGGGTGAAACCGCCAGGGCCGATGTTCAACACGTACAACTGGGGCGGCTACCTGATGTACGCTGCGCCAGACTACCCGGTCTTCGTCGATGGCCGCACCGACCTGTACGACGACGAGATACTGGGCGAATGGCTGGACGCCATGAACGGGCGCGGCTGGCAGGACACGTTCGCCCGGTGGAACATCCGGCTGGTGGTCATCGAAAAAGATAGCCCACTCGCCGCGCTCTTGCGGCAGGACCCCGGCTGGCGCGAAACGCACACGGACCGCATGGCCGCGGTCTTCGAGAGGGCGGCGTGAGCGAGAGACGGGCTGAAGGCTTCCCCGACTTCCGCCTGCTGGTGTACCTGTTCGTGGGGCTGCGCCTGATCTTGCTGCTGGCGCACCCGCCCACGCTGATCCAGACCGGCGGCGCGCTGGTCGAGCGTGGCCTGACCGAGCACGGCGACTTCCTGTATCACTTCGGCGTCGCGGACACCAGCCGGATCGGGCTGCTGCCGT
>JADZBY010000614.1 GCA_020851855.1 Anaerolineae bacterium | reverse complement strand
GGACGGCGGCTGTGTGGGGGGCAGATCGCCCCCCGGCTTTGTTTGCGTTTGCGCATACCGTTCATCCTTATCCTCCGAACTTGCGCTGTGTCATTCGGATAAAGCGAGCGGAGCGCATTAGCGGATGATTGGCGGCGGCATGGCGGCGCCATCCCGCACACACCCCGTACTCTACCACGCCTCTTTACGATTTTCACGTCGCGACGCAAACCACGTTTTTTACAGCGCGCAACAGTTTCTGACAAAATCCTATCAACTTGAGGCGCGCCCCGCTCAACGATCAGTTTTGTGATACGCTGAGTCATCTCATGACACAAGCTCCCCCGCGCCGCCGAGAACTATGAATTTTCCCTAAAAAACTGCGCGTCGGGAACGGGGTGGCGGCTGCCATCGCGCCCGGTTATAACAGCGCTGTGATGCGCTTCGGACTGGCGAATCGGGCGCTTTCGAACAAATTCCATACAAAGTTGCAAAGACGCGCGTCTGAGAATCGTAGGGTGACCTTACGCCGCCGTGCAATGCACTTGAAAGGTCGGCGTGGCAAGCTAGACGGTGCAACGCGCGTCGTTGGTTTTGCCGTTTACACCACCCCCCGGTTGAGCATCGACGGCCCATGCACGCGGATTCGTAGACGCCAGTAAGCTATAATCTCCCGGTGACGATCTTGCTTGCATGGCGTCATTCAAGCGACGAGGAAGGCAAACGGTGGAATTTCTACCCTATCTCCAGGTATTGTGGCGACGCCGATGGGTCATTCTGGCCACGACACTGCTCACTGTCGGCGTAGCGGTGCTCATCACCCTCATCATGCCGCCCGCGTACCGCACGACAGTCTTGATGCGTGTGGTCACGCCCGACGACAGCGGCTGGAACAATACGCCTTACGCTGACCGCCTGAATAATACGTACAGCCGGCTCGTGGAGAGCGATGCGGTCATGGACGAGCTGGTTGAACGGCTTGGCCTGGCCGAAGCGCCCGACGTGACGGTCAACGTGATCCCTAACACCGAGCTGATGGAGATCATTGTCGACACGCCGGACGCCAACGTCGCCAATACGCTGGCCGACATCCTGATCGCCCGCAACCGTGAGCTGTACTTTGGCGACCGCTACGTGCGCTCACAGATCGTCGAAGGGCAGATCAAGGACACCGAAGCTGAACTCGACGCCATCGTCGACCGTTACGGCACGACCGACCTGCAGCTCCTGATTCAGAACAACGTCCCGGCGGAAGTGCGCCGCCAGGTGGAGACGCTTCAGCAGCGCTACGCCAACCTTCAGGCGCAGTACAACGCGGCGGTGGTGCTCGAAACCTCGCAGCAGAACGCGCTGTTCGTGGCCGAAGCTGCCAAACCGCCCGAAGCGCCCTTCCGGCCCAACCCGGTCCTGAATCTGGTCGTGGGCGTGATCCTGGGCCTGTTGGGCGGCACGCTGCTGGCCTTGCTGTTCGAGAACGTGGATACGCTGCTGTACAGCACGCGCCAGATCGAGAAGGTGACGAACGCGCCGACGCTGGGCCGCATCCCGGTGGCGCGGCGCGGACTCCAGGTGGGCGCGCTCAACGACGATTTTGCGCTGGCCGAAGCGTACCGACGCCTGCGCGTGAACGTCTCGGCGGCCACGGCGGACCTGGCCATGCGCAAGCTGGTGTTTGTCAGCGCCGAGCCGCGTGAGGGCAAGTCGGCGGTCATCGCCAACCTGGCAGCCGTCATCGGCCAGTCCGAACAGCGCGCCGTCGTGGTCGATTGCGACCTGCGCCGCCCGCAGCAGCACGAGCTTTTCGGCCTGGCGAACAAGATCGGCCTGTCCACGGTGCTGCAGGGCAAGACAGCGCTTGAAGATGCGGTGCGCGCCACGCGCCTGCCCGGCGTTGCTGCGCTCACGTCCGGCCCGACGCCCGCCAACCCGGCGGAACTGCTCGCCTCGCCGCATCTGTACGAGGCGCTGAACGTGCTGGCCGAACAGTACGACTATGTGCTGATCGATACGCCCGCGATGCAGGCCGTGGCGGATGCCTCGTTCCTGATGCCCGCCGTGGATGGCGTCTTGCTCGTCGTCGGGCGGCGTCAGGTCAAGCAGGAATCGGTGAAGAGCGCGCTGGAGCAACTGCACACGCTCAAAGCCCGCCTGGTCGGCGTGATCGTCAACCGCGCCGAGGCGGATACGGCCCGCGTGGCGTTCTACGCGCGGCATTACCGGCCCGAAGCGCAGCCTGAAGCCCGCAAGGCACAGCCCGTGCCCGCGACCAGTGAGTGAGGGCGCGCGCATTGCTCGGCCTGGCTAGTCCGCTCAGCGACCTGTACGCCCGGTTTGCCGGTCGGTATGACCGGCAACTCATCGGGCGGTGGATCGTCGTCGCCGTCGTCAGCCTGGTGCTCGGCGCGAGCACGCTTGGGCTGGGCACGCTCACCACACGGCAGCTTTTCCTGCTCTTTGGTGGGCTGCTCTGGTTCCTGGCGCTGCTGGCCTTTGGGCACTTCAAGCGCTGGCTGCTCGGCATCATCATCCTGGACATCCCGTTCCAGTTCGACTTCTATGTGGGCTGGGATTTCACGGTGGGCAACTACGGGACGATTGCCGGGCTGCCCATCTCGCTGACGGTCATCTGCCTGCTGATCCTGTACGTCCTGTGGTTCTACGAGCTGGCCATCACGCGCAAGCCGCCGCGTTTTCGCCCGCGCCTGCGCTCTGGCTGGATGGTCCTGCCCTACCTGGGTGTGGTCGCCCTGTCGATGGTCGTGGCGCGCAATCCGACGCTCTCTCTGTACGAGATCACGTTGCTCGTGCAGATGTTCTTCCTTATGGTCTATATCGGCGGCTCGACCCGGACCAAAGAGGACGTGCATTTCCTGGTGATCGTGACGCTGCTGGCGCTGGGCGCACAGGCCGTCGTGGTCATCCTGGCGCGCTTCAACGTGCGCCTGCCGCTGGTCGTCAATCCGGCGAACATCACGGACCGGCCCACGGGCAGTTTCGGTTCGCCGAACCTGGCCGGCGCGTACTTCGCGTTTTTCACGCCGCTGGCGCTGGCCGTGCTGTTCATGCCGGTCAGGCGTCTGTACCGGCTCTTCGCCCTGAGCATGGCGGCGCTGGGCATGGTCGCGCTGCTGTTCACGCTCTCCCGTGGGGCGTGGACGGCGTTCGGGGTGGCCATGATCGTCATCGTGGTGATGACGTGGCGGCGCGGCTGGCTCAAGGCGTGGGTCCCGATTGTGCTCATCCTGGGCGCGATCATCTTCGTCTTCGCCTTCCAGGACATCATCCTGGCGCGCCTGTTTGGCGACGACGGCGGCGCGGCGGCGGGCCGCGTCAAGCTCGTGGACATCGCCTGGTCGATGATCCGCGACTATCCGGTCCTGGGCATCGGCGCGAACAACTACGCGACCGTGATGAAAGATTACATCGGCCCGGACCTGTTCATGTCGTGGGTGTACACCGTCCACAACAAGTACCTGCTCGTGGCGAGCGAGCTAGGCGTGTTGGGCTTTGCTGCGTTTATCTTCTTCCTGGCCTCGACGCTGCGGCTGGGCTTCACGGCGTGGCTCAAAGAAGAGCGCTTCCTGGCCATCGTCGCGCTGAGCCTGACGGCGGCCATCGTCGGGCACATGTTCCACATGCAGGCGGACATCTTCAACGCGCGCGCCTCGGTGCAAATGCTGTGGGTGGCGGCGGCTGTGCTCTCGGCGCTGGCGGCGATGAAGTCCCGCCAGACAGCCGAAGACGGGCCGCCGGTCGCCAAACCGGTGCTGGCCTTCAACACGCCGCTCGATTCGCCGGGTGCGCCCTTCGGTGGCCTCGTGCATCCGATGGCGTCGCGCACGCCCCGGCCTGATGCGGGCCGCAACGCCGGCCTGCGGCGCGCTACGGTGAGGCCCTTTGTCGATGGATCGCTCGACGCCGCAGGCGATAGCGCGCCGCCGGGCGAAGACGCCGCGCTTCTGGAGCGCACGCGGCCCGATGTCGTGCCCGGCGCGCCGCTCACGCCGCCGACCAGCCCGGCTCCCGTCGTGGAGCGCACCACCACGCGGCGTGTGGTGAGCAACGCCGCCGCCATGCTGATGACCGAGGTCTTCAACCGGGCCTCGACCTTCGTCCTGTATGC
>JADZBY010000613.1 GCA_020851855.1 Anaerolineae bacterium | reverse complement strand
TACCACGGGCGCACGGTGGGCGGCTGCCTGACGCGGCTGTCGTCGGTGGCGCTGCTCAACGTCACGGCGGGCGGCGGCTCCGTCGTCCCCACGTTCATCGTGATGAAGAAGCGGTAGGAGTGAGGGTCCAGCGTTCAGGGCCGTCGCGCCAACTTCAACCGGGAGCGCCCCGTGCCTTAGCGCGGGGCTAAACCTACGAAGCCCGGATGGGCTACACCATCTGCTCAGCCCGTCAGGGCTTCGTGATCTTAGCCCGGTCGCTTCAGCGCCGGGCGGACCTGACGCTGCGCCGATCCATCCGGTTTGATCCGCTAACCTTATCCGCCCTTGCCCTCACACGCTTCCTGTGCGATACTGTTCGTCATGGTGAGCATTTTCTTGAGCGGGCGAATGTCGATGCGTGGCGTGCTGTGGTCGGGGCAGGCGATTCCTGCCGACCGGCGGCGGGCTGCGCCTATGTCGTGACCAGTCCCGGCCCGATCCCCTTCCACAGCACGCTGAACCGCCACATCCCACGGCGGTTTTTTGTTGCCTAGTACATCAACTTGGTGAGGATTCAGGGTCGTTTCCCCCACCCCAACCCCCCCATGAAGAGGGAGGGGCTAAGAGAGCCGGTTTTCCCTTCCCCTCTTGATGGGGGGAAGGGCAGGGTTAGGGGGTGTTCTTTCCAAGTTGTGGTACTAGTGCCGGTTTTCTTGGTCACGGTTACAATGAGCGCGGTCTTCGCGAAGGAAGCAGGAATATGACAGACACCATTCACGTTTCGGTCGCCTGGCCGTATGCCAACGGCGACCTGCACGTTGGACATCTGGCGGGAGCTTACCTGCCTGCCGACATGTTCGCCCGCTACCACCGCCTGAAGGGCAACCGGGTGCTGATGGTCAGCGGCTCCGATGCGCACGGCACGCCCATCTCGGTCGAGGCGGACCGGCGCGGCGTCTCGGCGGCGGAGCTTTTCCAGCACTACCACCGCCGTTTCCTGGAAACGCAGCGCGCCGTGGGCATCAGCTATGACCTGTTCACCCATACCGATACGGAGAATCACGCGCGCGTCTCGCAGGACATCTTCCGCACCCTGAACGAGCGCGGCTACCTGTACCGCGAGACGCAGCGGCAGCTCTACAGCGAGACGGAAGGCCGCTTCTTGCCCGACCGCTATGTCGAGGGCGAGTGCCCGGTCTGCCATTTCCAGGGCGCGCGCGGCGACCAGTGCGACAACTGCGGCAGCCTGCTCGACGCGCTGGAACTGATCAATCCACGCAGCAAAACGGACGGCAGCACGCCCGTGGTGCGCGAGACGGAGCACTATTTCCTGAATCTGGCCGCGTTCATCCCGGCCCTGCGCGAGTATCTGGCCACCGGCAAAGAACACTGGCGCACGTCGGTGCTCAACGTCAGCCGCAGCAAAGTGGACGATCTGCGCGGGCGGCCCATCACGCGGGACATCGACTGGGGCATCCCGGTCCCCGTCGACGGCTTCGAGGGCAAACGGCTGTACGTGTGGTTCGAGGCGGTCATCGGCTACCTGTCGGCCAGCATCGAATGGGCGCACAACATCGGCCAGCCGGACGCCTGGAAAGACTGGTGGTACAACCCGGCGGCGCGCATCTACAACTTCATCGGCAAAGACAACATCGAGTTCCACACCATCATCTGGCCCGCCGAACTGATCGGCATCAGCGGCCTGTACGACGACGGATCGCGGCCCATCAACCTGCCCTACGACGTGCCCGCCAACGAGTTCATGAACATCGAAGGGCGCAAGTTCAGCAAGAGCCGCAACTGGGCGGTGTGGGTCCCCGACATCCTGGAGCGCTATGACCCGGACGCCATCCGGTACGCGATTCTGGCCGCGCTGCCCGAATCCAAGGACTCGGACTGGAGTTGGGCGGAGTTCGTGGCCGCCAACAACAACGAGCTGGTCGGCGCGTGGGGCAACCTGGTGCACCGGATGCTCACCTTTGCCCGCAAGAACTTCGAGGGCCGCGTGCCGGAGCCGGGTCCGCTCAACGGCGATGACCAGGGCATCCTGCTGCGCTCGGAAAACGCCTTTGAGACGGTGGGCAATTTGCTGTCGGCGGTGAAATTGCGCGCCGCCGCCGAAGAGGCGATGAACGTGGTCCGCGAGGCAAACGCCTACCTGGACCGCCGCGCGCCGTGGAAGCGCATCAAAGAAGACCGCGCCGACGCAGCCACGGCTGTGTACACCGTGTTGCGCGTCATCGACAACCTGAAAGTGCTGCTCGCGCCGTTCTTGCCGTTCTCGGCGGAGCGTCTGCACGGCTATCTCGGCTACGAGGGCC
This sequence comes from Anaerolineae bacterium, assembly GCA_020851855.1. GTDB lineage: Bacteria > Chloroflexota > Anaerolineae > Aggregatilineales > UBA2796 > JADZBY01. Next base: position 1,793 of record JADZBY010000613.1, on the reverse strand, counting down.
AGTTGTTCGGGGATCAGGTCATCCGCCGCTACGACGAAGCGACTCGGACGCACGAGGCGCTCACCTACGATGCGACGAAGGTGAGCGGGCGCTGGCAGCCGGGCGAACTGCCAGCCGGACAGGCCCTACGTGAGCCTGCGCCGCTATTCAAGAAGCTCGGCGCAACGCCCGCCGAAGAGGCAGCCATCATCGAAGCGGAGCGCGCCCGGCTCGGCGCGGAAGTCTCGTGAAACGGCGGTGATGGCGACTCGTCGCCGCTTCCTGATCTTCGGTAGCCGAGCCAGATCGAAGGTCAGGGAGCCGCCCTTTTCCCCATCCCGAGGGTCGCGCTTCTTGAAAGGAGCCGTGCGACATGCTTTCCGGGAAGATGGTCGAGCGCTACACGGATCTGCAGGCCTGGCTGCACGACTTTTTCGTCGGGCAGCGGGCGCTCAACCTGAATCGCCGCCTGTTTGAGCAGTCCGGCCTGAATGCTCTGCTTGCCGAGCCGAAAACGCGCCGCGTCCTGGACGTGGGCTGCGGTGGTGGACAGGCTGCACTGTGGCTCAAAGCGCAGTACCCACATCTCCAAATTCAGGGCATCGACCTGTCCGAGCCGCAGATCGCACGGGCACAGCGCCGCGCTCAGCGTCAAAGGGCCGACGTGACGTTTGAGGTCGCCAACGCCCAGGCGCTGCCCTTCCCCGACGCGAGCTTCGACGTGGTGTGCAGCTTTGGCTCGGCCAAACACTGGCCCGATCCGCTGAAGGGCATTGGCGAGTGCTGGCGCGTGCTAAAGCCGGGCGGCGCGCTGCTGCTGGCGGACAGTACCTCAGACGCCACGCGCGAACACGTGGTGAGCTTCTACCGCATTCTGCGCTTTCCCAGGCTGTTTGAGAACCTGATCGTGCCGGTTGCGCAGCGCATCATCGTCCGCCCGGCGCGGCCCATGTCGGTCTATCGGGACATTGCCACGACTCTGGGCATGCCGCCGGGCAGCGTCACGCAGCCAATCTACATGCCCGCATTCTTGTTCAGCGCGCGCAAACCGCATGTGTAGGATCGAAAAGGCGGGCGCGTCGGTGTGCGCCCGCCTGTAAGCGTGTCGTGGTGGCTTGGTGAGCCTGCCTCAATAGCGCGGGATGTCCGGGTCGATTTCCCACGCCCAGCGGTCGATTCCGCCCACCAGATTCAGCACGTTATGATACCCGCGCATCTCCAGCCATTCCGCAATGAAGCTGCTGCGGCTGCCGGTGTGGCACATGACCACCACCGGGCGATCATGCGGGATTTTGTCCAATGAGGCAGGCACGTCGTCCATCGGCACGTTCAGCGCGCCCGGCACGGACGCCTCTTGTACTTCCCACGGCTCGCGCACGTCGAGCACGAGGAAGGTTTCGCCCTGCTCCTGCCGTGCTTTCAGATCTTTGGGCGTAATGTTTTTCGGCATGTTCGGGTTCCCCTCTTCACATCGAGCACATCCCGATCCACGCCGCCGATTATACCCCTTACGGCGCTGGTTGAGGCGGCTCCGCGCCGAGCGGTTCGGCAAACGCCTGCTCGCCATACAGGTGCTGCACCTGCGGCCACACCACGCTGACGGCTTCCTGCACGATCGGGTTGGCCGGATCGATCAGCCGCGCCTGCTGCACATAACTCCAGGCTTCGAGCGGCGTGGTGGCCAGATTGGCGAGGTACAGCCACGCGCCGACGTGGTCCGGGTCCGCCTGTGTGACCTGGGCAAAGTAGTAGCGCGCCTCTTCCCGCCGCCCGCCGAGCACCGCCGCCGCGCCCATATTGTAGGCGACGGCGAT
>JADZBY010000612.1 GCA_020851855.1 Anaerolineae bacterium | reverse complement strand
TGGTCGGCGTTGGCCTCGGTGGGCATGACGACCGGGACGCGCGTCGCGCGCTCCGGGGTGGGCGGCAGGTCCGGGGCAGGCGTGGCGGGCGCGCCGCAGCTTGCCAGGAGAAGGGCCAGGGCGACAAACAGTGCAATACGCGCGTGAACCAGAGCCTTCATCGCAGCGTGTGACCTCACTTTTCTTCGTCTGTGCTTGGGAGCAGCCTTGAACGGCGGTGTTCCGGCGAGATACCACCCGCCAGAGCACGCCCACGCGCCGATCATACCAAATGTGACACGTTTCGCAATTGCGGGGCGCGCGTTTCTGCGAGTCAATCAGGGTGTGGGTATGATTATGGGGTATATGTCGACGCAAATCCTGGCCACGAAACTGCACATCCCCTCGCCTCGACGCCGTGGAGTCAGCCGGCCTCGCCTGGTCGAGCGGCTGAATGAGGGCCTGCATCACAGGCTGAGCCTCATCGCCGCCCCGGCTGGTTTTGGAAAGACCACGCTGCTGAGTGAATGGGTTGCCGGTTGCAAGCGGCCAGTCGCCTGGCTGTCGCTGGACAGAGCCGATAACGACCCGAACCGTTTTCTGGCCTACCTTGTTGCCGCCTTGCAGACCGTGGGGCCGGATATCGGCCCTCACGCGCCCCGAAGCCTCTTCGGGGTTGGAAGAGGGGGCAGGGGTGAGGGCCGCACCTCGAAAATCAATACCACCCGCTCGTGGAAAACGCGATGCGGCTGATGGGCCTTGAGTCTGGTCTGGTCACCGATGTCGCACACGATTGCCGCTGCCGGAAGTGGTGATCAAGAGGAAGTTGCGTGGCGCATCATCCACCGCACTGGATGATGCGCCGACGCACTACTCGCAGCCCTGGCGCTTCTCGGTTACCCCGTACGCCGCTCGATCAGGACAAGTCCACCGCCCCTTAGGGCGTGTTCGGCTGGTCGGTGGCGAACCCGGCATCCTTCCAGGCCTGTACGCCGCCTTCAAGGATGGTGACATTCTCAAAGCCCATATCATGCAGCAGTTTGCCGCCCAGCGCGCCCAACGGCCCCAGCGAGCACGTCGTTGTGATGGGTCGCGACCGGTCAGCAAGGCGCGGATCGCGCCAATCTGGCGGAACTTCAAGGTCTGCTTTGAACGTCAGGTTGCCCAAAGAGATATTGACGGCCCCAGGGACGGTCCCCATTGCCGCGACGTCCGCCGCATCCTGCACATCAATGACGAGAATATTCGGATTTTCTTGCAGGCGCTGGTGAAGCGTTTCCGGGCTAATCCGCGGAACATCAGCCATTGCCTCAGCTACCATCTGTGCAAAGGTCTTGGCCATAGTATCATCTCCACCACGGGTCTGAAGCCGGAAAATATATCAAGAGATGGACCGAGCGGCAACATGCTAGACAGCCTGTCCCACGCTCAAGGGTGCGCGGGTGATCCGGCTCAATGTTTCGTCCGGCTCAAAGATTTTCACGCTGATATTGCTGATCGCCGGATTGGCGGCAAAGGCAGCCATGACGGGGTGGTTCATGAAGGCGTCCACGGCTTCCCGGCTGGTAAAGAGGTAGATTCCGCCCCCTTCTCTGGCCGCCTCGTTCATCAGCCAGATTTTCCACAACAATCCTTCTGCGGCGGCAATCGGCTCCGCTGCCGGCGTGACCAGGTTAGTGTGCTCGGCTCGTGAGGACGCAAAGCTGTAGTTGATCTGCACGATCACTTTGGACATGTCGCGCTCCTTTCACGTGTTGCGCCGCCCGCCAGACACGTGTCTTGCCTGGGCAGAGCATCCATACACGATCATGGATCGTGGCAGATCAAAAAGCTGTGATCGAAGTCACTGACGCGGTTACAGAAAAAGCAACGTCATGCCGGTCAGCGCTCCCGTGGATTTTCGCCCGACGCGGCCTGCAACACGGCGTCAAGTTGCTCGCGGCTGTGCTGAAGCCCGGCCCGCAGCAGCGCAAATTCCACGCCCCACACCAGCAGCCGCGCGCCCTGGGCCACCTGGCCCGCCAGCCCGGCCTCGCTCAGGGTGAAGATGCCCCAGATTTTGCCGTGCCGCTCACAGGCCGCCGCCACACGCGCCATGATCTGCGCCATGTCCGGGCGGGACTCAGGCTCTTGCAGCGCCAGCCGGATGCCCAGGTCATTCGGCCCGATGTACAGCCCGTCCAGGCCCGGCGTGGCGGCGATGGCCTCGACATTGTCGACGGCTTCCGGCGTCTCGATCTGGGCAAAGACGAGCGTCTCACGGTTGGCGTGCTCCACCAGATCGCCCACATCCAGGCCGAAGTTCGCCTCGAAGCCAAAACCGGCGAGGCCACGGTCGCCAAAGGGCGGGAAACGCACCTTGTTCACCAGTTCGCGCGCCATATCGGGCGTGGAGACGTGCGGCAGCATCACGCCCGCCGCGCCGTCTTCCAGGTAGCGGTACAAGAGGCCCTTTTCGCGCGTCGGCGGGCGGATGATGCAGTCGATGTCGTAGCGGTGGAAAAAGGCCAAAAGCGCCTGGACCTCGCGCCCGGTCATGGCATGGTGCTCCAGGTCCAGCCAGATGCCGTCGTAGCCCGCGTGCGCGGCGAAGGCGACATACGGCGGCACGAAATGGCCCATCATCGCCAACCGGACCGGCTGGCCTTGTTGAATCCTCGCGCGAATCTTGCTCTGGCGCATGGTTGTCCTTGACCTTGAGTGAGAAAAGGCGGACAACGCAGGCGTTGTCCCTACGGTGTATCGTGTAGGGACGAGGCCTGCCTCGTCCGCATTGGGCCTCGTCCGCCCTGATCCTGGGTGTGCGGACAACGCAGGCGTTGTCCCTACGGCGTATCGCGTAGGGACGAGGCCTGCCTCGTCCGCATTGGGCCTGTCCGCCCCGATCTCGTCCGCATTGGCCGCGTCGACCTTGCCACGGGCGGGATTTACCCACGCGGGGCGCGCAGGCAGGCGAAACCCACCGCGCCCGGCCCGATGTGCGCGCCGATCACGGGCGTCACCTTCACGTCAATCGGGTCACGCACGGCGGG
>JADZBY010000611.1 GCA_020851855.1 Anaerolineae bacterium | reverse complement strand
TCAGCTCTTCCCATTTCTCTACCACGGGCTGGATGGCCGGGTCTTTGAGCAGCAGATCGTGCAGCGTATTCGAGCCAACCATGACCGGGGCGAGCAGGAAATGCGCCTTGCCGCCGAAATTCTGCGCTGTCTGCATGACGAGCTGGTTCATCTGGGTGTACGCGCCGGTGGTGTAGATGCTCTCGCCCAGCAGCGGCACGACGACGATGTCGCGCGGCTGCGTGGGCGCGAGAAGCTCGACGATGCGCGTCGTGGTGCGCCCCCAGCCCAGCCCAAACACATCCCCATCCTGGAGATGGCTCTCCAGGTAATCGACCGCCGCCGCCGCGATGGCCCGCCGCGTCAATTCGGCGCTCATGTGGCCGTGCGGCACGACGATCACAGCTTCGATGCTCGCCCGCGCGCGCAATTCCAGGGCCAGATTCGCCGCGCTGTCCTGCGGATTGACGATCTCGATGCGCACGATCTGCTGCTGGCGCGCTTTTTGCAGGTAAAGCGCGATCAACGAGCGCGACACGCCCAGCTTGTCGGCGATCTCACGCTGGGAGAGATTCTCTTTGTAATAGAGGTTGGCCACTTCCACCAGCGTGGCGATTTGTTCGCTGTCCGGTCGCGCCATCGTGTCACTCTCCCGTGGTGACCGCCCGGAATGTGCGGCGGAGAAATATACCCTATCCGAGCGCCGTCGGGTCCAGGATGCCCTGTGCGGCAAAGACGCTGGCCGCCGCGCCCCACAGGGCGGAGTTGGGGAAGCTCTCGCGCACAATGTGCAGGTCGCGCTTCGCCTCGGCGGTCATCAGGTACGGGCGGATGCGGGCCGAGATGCGCTCCACGAACCAGGGCGCTGCCTGCACCACACCGCCGCCCATCACAATCATACTCACATCCAGGAGATTGACGACGCCGGATAGGTTGATGCAGATGAGCCGGATGACCTCGTCAATGATGTGGACTGCCGCCGGATCGCCTGCCTCGACGGCCTGAAAGACCATGTGCGCGCTGACCGGCCCGCCCGCCGCCATCTCGGCCAGCGCCGGGCTGCGCTTCTTGTCCACGGCAAACTGACCGGCGCGGGCGATGGCCGGGCCGGCGACGAACGTTTCGAAGCAGCCCCACTGCCCACAGCCGCACTTGTAGCCGTTGATCTCGTCCCAGGCGACGTGCCCGAAGTTTCCGGCGAAACCGTGCGCGCCGGGGTAGAGCTTGCCGTCGAGGAACAGGTAACCGCCGTAGCCCGTGCCGACCGTGGCCCAGGCGAAGTTGCGCACGCCGCGCGCCACGCCCCATACCGCCTCGGCCAGCGCCGCCTGCCGCACGTCGGTGGCGGCGCAAAAGGGCAGGCCGAAGCGCTCGTGCAGCATGTGGCCAAACGGGACATTGTACCAGCGCAGGTTGGCGATCAGCACCGCCTCGCCCGTCTCGGTGTCGATGTTGCCGCACATGCTCAGGCCGATGGGGACCGGGCCGCCCGCGACTGCCTGGGCGTGCGCGACATGCGGCGCGAACAGGTCGAGCAGCGCGGCGGCGTCGGCGGAGCCATCGGGCAGGAAGGGCACGGGCTGGCGGACCATGTCGCCGTGCAGCCTGCCCGCGCTGTCGATGAGGGCAAAACGGGCGTTTGTGCCGCCCACGTCAATGGCCAGCGCGAGCGGAACAGACATGGAAGGCGCGTTTTCCGTTTCGGTCATGGATCACCGCCCGATCAGGTTTCGGCGCGAATCATCTCCGCGTCACCAACGCCCGTTGTCCACGAATGTTGGCTTGCCATCACGCTCCACGAGCATCTGCCGGAAGCCTTTCGCTTCGATCAGGCGGTAATCGTGCCCGGCGGACAGGTGGTACGAGGCGACGAAGACGAGCATGTCGCTGCCGGTGTTCACCACGCGGTGCGCCCACATGGGCGGGATGTGCGAGATCGTGCCCGGCGTCCAGCGCTCGGCGCGAAATTCGCCGCCAGCGGTCTGCAAGAGCAAATAGCCTTCGCCTTTGACGCAGAAGTAAATCTCCGGCTGGTCGTCGCGCTCGTGGATGTGGCCTTTGGTCATGTAATACTCGTCGCCGATCCTGCCGGGGAAGATGCGCGACACGCCCAGCGCCATGTCCGATTTGCTGGTGGCGAAGGGGTGGTAAAGGATCTGGTACACGAGCGGATCGCCCGCTGCCAGCGCCCGCTGCACGGCGTCCTGGTCGTGAAACATCATCTTCAGGTCGCTCACGCGGCGGTCGGAGCGTGTTTTGACGGGCGAGAATGCGCCTTCGTCAAAGTCGAATTGTACGCTGATCGGATAGTCGATGTCCTGGAGCATTCAGTGTGTCTCCTTGTGCAATAACCCTCACCCCAACCCCTCTCCCTCGGGGCGAGGGGCATGAGTCGGCGCAGTGGGCAGACGACGTCAGGAAGGGAGCCATCCTACCGGGCGGAGCCTGCATCGTCCCTACTCCCCTCTCACCATGAGGGAGAGAGGGCGGGGGAGTGAGGGCTGTTCTTCCTACTCCACCCGCAAGAACAGGCAGCGCTCGATTTCGGCCACGAGCGTCTTCAGGAAGGCGGCCACGTCTGCGCCGTCGAGCACGCGGTGATCGGCGGCGACGGTCAGCGTCATGGGCTGGACCGTTTGCGGACGCCCGTCTGCGCCCGGCGCGAGCAGCGGACGCGGCGCGCCGACGCCCAGGATCGCGGCGTGCGGCGGATTGACGATGGGCGTGAACGCGCTCACGCCGAACATGCCCAGGTTGCTGAGCGTGAAGGTCGCGCCGTCCACATCCGCTGCGGCCAGGCGGCCTTCGCGCGCCAACCGGGCCGTTTCATCCAGACGGCGCGCTGTTTCTACCAGCGTCAGCCGTTCCGCGCCGTGCACAACCGGCACACGCAGGCCGTCGGGCGTGGCGACGGCCACGGCCATGTTCACCGTCTCGAAGACCAGCACACTCTCACCGTCAAATTGCGCGTTCACCGCCGGATGGGCCTGCAGCGCCGTCGCCGTGAGACGCACCAGCAGCGCGGT
>JADZBY010000610.1 GCA_020851855.1 Anaerolineae bacterium | reverse complement strand
GGGTGAGGGGCCTCGGCTTCGCCTGAGCCGTTACAAGGTCCGATCCTGACCAGGTCGGGCCTTGTGATTCCCCTACGCCACGACGTCAGCCACACTGCATTGTGATAATATGTACAATGTAAGTGTGTTGTGCCTTCGTCAACTGGCGGAAGGCAGGAGCCATGAAGCTGCTTTTTGCCCTTGTCCTCACCGGTATCGCGCTACTTATCCTCACGACGCCATCGGCAACGTCGGCGCTGCCGGGCGGCGCGCCGAACCTCAGCGCGACGGGCACGCCGAAGCCAACGCCGGTCCCCGTGGTCACAGCCAACGCCGAGTGGACGCCTGTTTACCGCGAGTTTGACGGCGTGGAGATGGCGCTCGCGCCGCCGGGCTGCTTCATGATGGGCAGCGAGGCCGGCGACGAGGACGAACAGCCCGTGAGCGAAATCTGTATTGACGCGCCGTTCTGGCTCGACGTGACAGAAGCCACCAATGCGCAATTCGAGCCATTCCAGGGCAAGTTCCAGTATCCCGGCAACTGGTTTGGGCCGAACCAGCCGCGCGACTACCTGAAGTGGATCGAGGCGGACCGCTTTTGTACATTGCGCGGCGCGCGGCTGCCCACCGAGGCCGAGTGGGAATATGCGGCGCGCGGCCCGGACGGGCTGATCTATCCCTGGGGCGATGAATTTATGGCGGATAGCGTCGTTTTTCGCGCCAACTCCGGCGATGTCCCGGCGGACGTCGGCAGCAGGCCGGATGGCGCGTCGTGGGTCGGGGCGCTGGATATGCTCGGCAACGTGGCCGAGTGGACGGCCAGCGAGTTCAGGCCGTATCCCTATGACGCCGGAGACGGGCGCGAATCGCCGAACGATGGCGGAAACGAAGAGCGGGTATTTCGCGGCGGCGCGTTCAACCAGCCCGCCGAGATGTTGTCTACGACCAGCCGCGGCGCGTCCGAGGCGCGTGAGGATGCCTGGACGCCGTTCATCGGCGTGCGCTGTGCGCGCTCGTACGGAGAATGAAGCGGCGGTATGAGGCGGGCGGGTATTCAAACCCTCACCCCCCCGGTCCCTTCTCTCTTACGGCGAGGGGAAAAAACGGGGAATCTCTGCCCTCTTTCTCCCCTCTCCATGAGGGAGAGGGGCCGGGGGTGAGGGTTACAGGCACATCCCCACGAAAAAGGCGGTCCCAAAAGGGCCGCCTTTTTCAGGTTGGCTCGGCGCGCTTAGTCGCGCGAGCTGCCGAAGATGCGCAGCAGGGTCAGGAACAGGTTCATGAAGTCAAGGAACAGGTGGAACGCGCCGATGAGCGCCAGGCGCGCCGCACCACTCACATCGCCCGCGGCCACCATCGACCCGGCGCTGTTCTTGATCCACTGCGTATCGTACGCGGTCAGGCCGGCGAACACGATCACGCTGATGTAGGTGATGATCCAGTAGATCGCCTCGCTCCGCAGCAGCAGGTTGAGCAGGCTGCCGATGATGATCCCGATCAGGGCCATGAACAGGATGTTGGCGAAGCGCGACAGGTCGGTCTTCGTGGTGAAGCCGATGACGCTCATCACGCCGAACATGCCCGCCGTGGTGGCGAATGCAAGGAAGATGTCCCGCATGTCGTACACGACGAAGATGGTCGAGATCATGTAGCCGAATACGGCGGCGAAGAACAGGAACAACGCTGCGCCCACGCCGACCGAGGCGCGCATGATCACCGGCTGAAGGGCAAAGGCCAGGATCAGGTAGGCGACGATGCCCACGATGAACGCGACGGGGTTGAGCAGGAAGAAGTCAAATTCGCCGCGCGCAATCGCCGCGCTCGCCGCATTGCCGATCAGCAGCGCGACGCCGAAGCACACCACCAGCGCCAGCGCCATCCATGCGTACACGTTCCGCATGACGCTGCCGAGGCTGAGGCCAGCAGGCAGCGGACGGCTTTCAACACTGCTGCCGGTTCCGAATGAGAATCCCATAGTCTGCCTCCAACTGCACTTGGCCGGGGTGAGGCCCGGTTATTCTTCTCTACGCACTTGCACGTCACAGGTTGCTCATCTACATCCGAGATTATACGGAAGGTGAGCGCCTATAACAAGCAGCACACTATAAGAAACCCGCAAAAACAGGGGTTGTTACGGGATAGGCGACGAACTGGCCTCGAAACGGCGCAACAGTGCGGCGTGCACCGCATCCACCACGCGCATCACCGCCGCCTGGCTCTTCGTGCCCGGCGCGCCGCCCGCCGCGACGAACGCATCGCGCAGAATCGCGCCCCAGTTGCCGGTCCCGCGCCGTGTCGGGTGGTTGATGAAGTCGTCGATGGTCTGCGCGCCGCCGTTTGGGGCAACCACGAGGTGATAAATGCGGTCATACAGGCTGTCGATGTCGCGCGTATCGATGGCGTTCAGCGGCCCCAGCGCCCGTTTCAAGAGGCGGCGCTTCTTTTCATAGAAATCGGCAAGGCTCAGCCGCGCGCCGCCTGCCGTGTGGATGGTCGTGGCCGTGCCGAGCCGGTCCGAGGCGTCGATCTGCCGGTGGAACGTCTCGCGGTCGAGCGGGCCGAACACGTCGAGCCAGTCCGGGTCGCCAAAGAGCGGCTCCAGGTTCGTGCCGTGCTGCCGGAAATAGCTCTCCACCGCAAGCTGGCTGAACTGGAAATCGGCGGCGACGGCGGCCAGCCGCTCCACGCTCGGATTGCTGGACATGCCCGTATTCTCCAGCGTGCAGATTCGGCGCGCGCCTTCCATGTCGGGGCGGATGCGGCCCAGCATGTTGTGCATCCCGGAAAAGGGCAGGTCATCTTCGACGCCGTAGAGCAGCGCGCGCGCCGTGCCGTTCGCCAGATTGGCCCGCAGCAGGTGCGCGTGTTTGGGCATGCCGTCCGGCTGAAGGTGCGGGCTGAGCGGCAGTCCAACGTAACGGCCGGTGATGCTGATGGCGCGCACGCTCTCCCGCACACAGATGCGCTCCGGGTCACACGCGCCGTCCATGAACGGGCCGCCCTTGAGCAGCGCCGCGTTGGCGTGTTGCGATGGGCTGCCCAGGTTGAGCGCGTAACTCAGCATGGCCAGCGCCTCGGAGCGCCCGGCGATGTCGGCGTGCAGGTGAAAGCCCTGGAAGCGCAGCAGATTGGCCGGTCGGGCGACGCCGCGCGAGATGGCGAACCGCCGGCACAGCGCTGCGACCGCCTGCCGCTGGCGCTCGCGGCTCTCGTTGATCTCGTTCAGGAAGATAGCGATGGTTTCGACCTTGTCTGAATGCGACGTGGCGAAGTCCGTTTCCACCGGGTAGGTGGACATGACCACCAGCCGCAGCCCGGCCTCGTCGGCGGCATGGATCAGGGCGGCGAGATGCATCTCCAGTGTGCGCAGAATCCGCGCATAACCGAGCATGGGCGGCATGGCGACTTCCGCCTGGTAGATGCACAACTCCGGCGAGATGTCCAGCGTTGCGCCGATGCGCTGGGCATTGGCCACGTACGCCTGCTGGAACAGGTCAAGCTGGTCTACCGTCGGCTCGGAGCCGTCCGGCTGTACGGAGCCGACCTCAAGCTCCGCGCCGACGGGGCGCAGGCGCAGCGGTCCAGCCGCCTCGTGCAGGTTGTCGTGAATGACCGCCGGGTTCAGGTTGTACGGGCGGATGTAGTCCAGCCACGGGCCTTGTTGAAAGCGCCTGCCGAGCAGCGCGCCGAGCACGATGGGCGGAAAAGTCCGGGACAGCAACACGTTGCCGTCGTGCAGCGCGTCGTCGCCGTCGTAGTAGGCGCGCGTCAGGTGGCGCAGGACATTGGTCGAGCCGGAGTGAGAGCCGCGCTTGTTGCGGATACTGGTCAGGTAGTCCTGGAACTGCTCGCGCGCCTCGTCGATGCGTTCCCAGGGCACGCTGCGCGCGAAGGATTGCAGGAAATCGTTGTCTGGCAGGCCCGGTAACATGGCGGCCTCGGTTCGCTTGCGCGGCGGAAGGATTTGGTAGTCCTCATCAGTTTAAAGGGCCGCCAGACGTGCGGCAAGGCAAAGCGCAAGCATTTGTGCCGACTCACGAGCCGGGGGTGAGGGCGGCGGACAACGCAGGCGTTGTCCCTACGCAAAACGTATCTCCGCCCCTCGCCATGAGGGAGAGGGATTGGGGTGAGGGCGGCGGCGGACCACGCAGGCGTTGTCCCTACGCACCCGTATTTGCACTCTTCGCCGTGAGGGAGAGGGGTTGGGGGTGAGGGCGGCGGCGGACCACGCAGGCGTTGTCCCTACGCACCCGTATCTCCGCCCCTCGCCATGAGGGAGAGGGGTTGGGGTGAGGGCGGCGGCGGACAACGCAGGCGTTGTCCCTACGCGCCGGTATCTCCGCCCCTCGCCATGCGGGAGAGGGGCCGG
>JADZBY010000609.1 GCA_020851855.1 Anaerolineae bacterium | reverse complement strand
CGTAGACGACGAACACGCATCAAAACCACCCTTCGTTACTACCGGTACATCACTCATTACGGACAAATACGCTTACGGTTCCGCCATCACGCCGGATTTGCGCGCGATGATCTCGTAGACGTGCCAGCGTTTTGGTCCTTCCAATGCGGACGGACGGACGTCGTCCACCTCGCGGAACGTTTTTAGCTCGAATTGAGAGAAGAGCGCTTCCGCACCGGCGCGGGAAAAGAAGGTCACATCCGGCGCGCCCGCCCAGCCGTCGCGGTCGCCAAAGAGATGCCCGACGAAGTAACCGCCCGGCAGGATGGCCCGCGCCACCCGTTCCCACAGCACCGGGAAGCGCTCCGGCGGGCAGAATGGCAGGCTGTACCCGGCGAACACGAGGAAACTCGGCGGAAACTCTACATCCTGGAACGGCGTGACGAGCGTCTGAAGGTGGGCGGCGTGTTCTGGCGGCACGCGCTCTCGGACCAGGGCAATCGCTTCCGGCTGCTGGTCCACCGCCAGCACGCGCCAACCCGCTTGCAGAAGAAGCGCCGTCTCGATGCCGTCGCCGCAGCCCAGGTCCACCGCCTGTGCACCCGCCAGATCGAGGCCCGCCGCCTTGAACTGATCGAGCATCTCCAGAAACAGCGCGCGCGGCGGGCGGCCCTGCACAGCCCGGTAATACTCGGTCCATTCGCGCCCCAGACGGCCTGATGTCATGCTGAGCGCTGCCCCTATTCCCGGTCGAAGTTGATGCGGAGATTACGCGCCGCCTTGTCGACGGTGTCCGCCACCCGTTTGGCGCGTGTTTCGGGGCGTTTGGCGCTCTGGATGAAGTAGTAGATGGCCTTCTTGACCGAGTTGCTGAACGTGGTGAAGTGGTCGCGGGCGGTGGGGTTGGCGGCGAGCGCGCTTTCCAGGTCGGCGGGCATTTCCAGCCGCTCGATGCTGTCCAGCGTGGACCACGAGCCATCCGCTTTGGCCGCGTCGATTTTGGCCAGCCCGGCAGGCGTCATTCGCCCGGCGGCGATCAGGCGCTCGATGCGGGATTTGTTGAGCTTGGACCATACGCTCTTCGGCTTTCGCGGCGTGAAAAGCTGGATACTGCGCTCATCGTCGAGCTTGTTCACCAGGCTATCGATCCAGCCGAAACACAGCGCCTCTTCGACGGCCTCATCGTACACGAGTCCGCGCTTGCCGCTCGCCTTTTTGTAGAACACAAGCCAGATGCCGGGCGACGATGCATGATTCTCCGCCAGCCAGGCGCGCCACGCGGCCCGGTCAGCGACTTCGACCCGCTCGAACTCGCGCATGGGTGTCTTCTTGACCATGTGCCCGCCGTCCTCAATGCTGCTGATGCGCGACATTATAACCGGCAACGGCGTGCTGCGCTTTCGCGGCGCAGGGCGTTACAATACAGGGCCTCTTGGATAACGAGGATAACCCCATGCCCAACCCCGACTACACAGTCGAACGCCTGCCCCTCATGCGCCAGCTAGTGACGGACATCGGTTGGATCGCCAAACAGAGCGACCCGATCATCGGTCTGCTGGAAATCGACGTGACGGAAGCCCGCACACGCATCCAGGCGCACCAGGCGGCTACCGGTGTGCGCCTGTCGTTCACCGCGTTTCTCGTCACCTGCGTGGCGCACGCCGTGAACGAGCACAAGCACGTGCACGCGGCGCGTGACTGGCGCGGGCGGCTCGTCATCTTCGGCGACGTGGACGTGACCACCATGATCGAGATCGAGGCTGACGGGCGCAAGACGCCGGTGGGCCATATCATCCGCGCCGCCAACCGCAAGACGCTCCAGGACATCCACGACGAGATCCGTGCAGTCCAGACGGCGCAGACACGCAGCGAGGCGGCGGCCTACGTCCGGCAGTTGGTGCGCATCCCGCGCTCGGTGCGCCGCGCCATGATCCGGGCCATGATCCGGATGCCCACCTTGTCAAAGAAGATGCGCGGCACGGTGGTGGTCAGCGCGGTGGGCATGTTCGGCAAACGCGGCGGCTGGCCGGTGACGCTGCCCTCGCATTCGCTCAACGTCGTGGTCGGCGGCATCGTGCAGAAGCCGGGCGTGGTGGATGGCCAGATCGCCATCCGCGACTACCTGAACCTGACGGTTGCCTTTGACCATCGCGTTGTGGATGGCGCTCCGGCGGCGCGCTTTGCGGTGCGCCTGCAAGACATGATCGAGACGGCGTACGGACTGCCGGGACAATGAATGCGCCGCGCTTGACCTCACCCCCGGCCCCTCTCCACATTGGAGAAGGGCTGGGGTGAGGCGCACATGCCTGAGCTATCCCTATCCCAGCCCCTTCTCAGATCGAATAGCCCGGTTTGGCCTTGCCTTTGGGCTTGAAGGCGTCCTTCACCATCTCGGCGTCGAAGAAGCTGCCCACGTCGCCCTCGGCGGCATAACGGTAGACCGCCGCCGCGTAGATGCTGTTCACGGCGGACGAGATCATGCCGATCACGGCCATGACCACGATAGCCGCCACGATCCCGGCGATGAGCAGCACCGGCGAATTGGCCGACGCGCCGATCAGGATCAGCGGCAGGCCGATCACGATCATCGCGCCGAGCATGAGCAGCCCGAAGATCAGCCCGATCCCGAAGTTGCCCACGATCTGCTCGCCCCACGTCTTGCGCAGCAGCGCGCCGCTGCGTTTGATGGCCTCTACCGGGCCGAGTCCTTCGACCACCAGCACAGGCACGACGAGGAAGGTGAGCACGCTCCACGCCAGGCCGAGCAGGCTGGTCACGATGGAGCCGCCGATGCGCGTCGCCATGTTGTTGCTGTCGCGTGCGCTGTTGGACAAGGCATTCAGGATGAAGCCGACGGTGGCGGCGATGGCCGCGTAGCCCAGGATTTGCGGCATCCGGCTGTTGGCAAGCTTCACGCCATCCTGGAAGGTCGGGTCGCCGCCGCGCAGCCGGATCATCGCCGCGCCGACCAGCCCGGTGTTGAAGTAGATGATAATGGTGTAGTTGACCAGGTACATCAGGAAGGTGAGCACGGCGGTCAGGATGCTCTGCCCTTCGGTCAGCCCGCGCTCGCGCATGATGGCGTCGCCGACGCCAGCGGCCAACAGGGGGAGCAGGAACAGCAGCCCGACGACGAACAGCGCCGCCCCGGAGATGAGCGGGAACAGCAGCATCTCTTTGTCGGCGCGAATGACGCTCAGACTGGCTTTCACGAGACGCCAGCTACGTGAAAAGGTGTTCATGGGGATGAGTCCTTTCGCGAATGTCTTTCGACGCCGATCATTATGACACAATTCGCGAGCGCGCTGAAGCTGCCGCGAGGCTCGCTCATGCGTTATCACGCGGCAAAGGACTCTGTGATAGGCTGGCCGTTGAAGTCACCAGGCCGTTACGCGCCGGGCGCTCGATAGGCCACCTGGCCGGCCTTGCGCAGGGCATCCAGCGTTTCATCGACAGTGAGCAGCACTATCGTTTCTAACGAACTCAGCGAGCCGCCGCCGCTAATCGCCAGCGCAACGGCAGCCATCGATACGTTGTCGGGGGCCTCCCACAGATTGTAGCCATCGTGCGTGCCGAAGGCGTACCAGAACCCGTGCAGCTTTCCTCCCACCGATTCAATGTACGACTGAGCAGCTTTCCGGCGGTCCTCAGGATTGCTGATCATCCTTTTCCACGTCTCAGGTGTGTAACGGAATCGCGATAGATAGAGCGGCATCGTTCCCTCCCGCATTCCCCAATGACTTACGAATTGTAACACCATAAATTATAGTCGAATTGAAAACCGCACGCGAAACTCCAGGCGCGTGGGCAGATTGCCAAGCCGCCCGTACCGGACGACGCCGGGACCTGTGGTATACTGACCAGCCGGGTCATCAGGCCCCGTTTCCCACCCATGCTGCAAACATACAGACAGGCAAGCTCATGTCTCTCTGCGAATTGACGATGTCCGCCGCGCTGGACAAGCTGCGCGGCGGCGAGATCACGTCGGCGGCGCTCACATCGGCCTATCTGGAGCGCATCGCCCGCCTCGATCCTCATGTCCACTCGTACCTGACGGTGACGAGCGAACTGGCCATGCAGCAGGCGGCCCAGGCCGACGCGCGCCGCGCCGCTGGCGAGGATGCGCCGCTGCTGGGCGTGCCGCTGGCCGTCAAGGACGTGATGTGCACGCGCGGCGTCCCGACCACGGCGGGATCGCGTATCCTGGAAGGCTTCAAGCCGCCCTACACCGCCACCGCCGTACAGAAGTTGATCGACGCTGGCGCGGTAATCCTGGGCAAGACGAACACAGACGAGTTCGCGATGGGATCGTCCACCGAAAACTCGGCGTATGGCGCGACGCACAACCCGTGGAACGCCGCGCGCATCCCCGGCGGGAGCAGCGGCGGCAGTGCGGCGGCGGTGGCGGCGCGGCTGGCGGCGGGCGCGCTGGGCAGCGATACGGGCGGCTCGGTGCGGCAACCGGCGGCCATGTGCGGCGTGGTCGGGCTGAAACCAAGTTATGGCCGTGTCTCGCGCTACGGGCTGATCGCCTTTGCCTCGTCGTTGGACCAGATCGGGGCGCTATGCCGCGATGTGCGCGACGCGGCGCTGCTCTTGAGCGTCATCGCCGGGCACGATCCGCGCGATGCGACCAGCATGGATGTGCCTGTGCCGGACTACGCCGCCGCGCTGACCGGCGACGTCAGGGGCCTGCGCGTTGGCGTGCCGAAAGAATACTTTGTGGATGGGATGCAGAAGGAAGTTGAGCAGGCGGTGCGGGCGGCGATTGCGCATCTGGAGTCGCTCGGCGCGCACGTGCGCGAGGTGAGCTTGCCGCACACGGATTACGGGCTGCCGATCTATTACCTGATCGCCCCGGCAGAAGCTTCGGCCAACCTGGCGCGCTTCGAGGGCGTGCGCTTTGGCCCGCGCAAAGACGGCCCGACGCTGTGGGACACATACAAGGCGACGCGCGGGCAGGGCTTTGGCCCGGAAGTCAAGCGCCGCATCATGCTCGGCGCGTATGCGCTCTCGGCGGGCTATTATGACGCCTACTATCTCAAGGCGCAGAAGGGCCGGACGCTGATCAAGCGCGACTTTGACGCCGCCTTTGCCGAGGTGGACGTGATCGCCACGCCGACCGCGCCGCACGCTGCCTTCCCCATCGGCTCGAAAACCGACGATCCGCTCCAGATGTACCTGGAAGACGTGTTCACCCTGCCGGTCAATCTGGCGGGCATCTGCGGGATCAGCGTGCCGTGCGGCTTTGACAATGACGGCCTGCCCATCGGGCTGCAAGTGCTCGGCCCGGCCTTCGGCGAAGCGGTCATCTTGCGCGCAGCGCACGCCTATGAGCAGACGACGGGCTGGCACACGATGAGGCCGCCGCTGGAGAGCTGAGCGCGCGCTGTCCTCAAGCTCGTGTTTATCCTTTTGCGGTATGCTGGAACACTGAGCCGCGACGTATTGGCATCCACTGAACAGGAGAAAGGCATGAAGGTACTGATTCCGCTCGCCGGATACGGGACGCGCCTGCGCCCGCACACGTTCAGCAAGCCCAAGCCGCTCATCAATGTGGCGGGCAAGCCGGTGCTCGGCCATTTGCTCGACAAACTGGCCGAGCAGAACGTGGACGAATACATCTTCATCGTCGGCCACCTGGGCGATCAGGTGGAAGACTATGTGCGCACGAATCACCACCTGAACGCGCGCTTTATCGAGCAAAAAGAGATGCTGGGGCAGGCGCACGCCATCTGGCTGGCCCGCGAGCACCTCGACAACGATCCCGTGTTCGTGATCTTCGTCGATACGCTCTTTGAAACGGACCTGAGCGCGCTGGACAAGACCGGCGACGACGCGACGATCTTCGTCAAAGAGGTCGAAGACCCGCGCCGCTTCGGCGTCGTCACGCTGGACGGCGGCGGGCACATCACGCGCTTTGTGGAGAAGCCCTCGACGGTGGACAACCGGCTGGTTGTGGTTGGGCTGTACTACTTTGCGCATGGCCGCCCACTGATCGAGGCCATCGAGACGCTCATGGCGCGCAAGATCATGACCAAGAACGAGTATTTCCTGGCCGACGCCATGCAACTGATGGTCGAGTCGGGCCTGAAATTCGGGACGCGGCCTGTCTCGGCCTGGCTGGACTGCGGCACGCCCGAAACGGTGCTGGCCACGAACCGCTACCTGCTGGAACACGGCGCGGACAACAGCGCCTCGGTGGAGCGCCTTGAGCACACCATCCTGATCCCGCCTG
>JADZBY010000608.1 GCA_020851855.1 Anaerolineae bacterium | reverse complement strand
TCGAGGCCGGCATCGGCGAGCGCATCCGCAACCTGGCGTTCATCGTGCCGGAAGGTTCGTACACGGACTGGGCGGCGCGCGCCACGACGGCCCGCAACCGCCCGAACAACAACTACGTGTGGCGCATCACACTCAGGCCGGACGCCATCACCGCTGACAACGTAGGCGACGTGCGCGCCGGGCTGGTCGGGTTGGAGAACCGGCTCGCCGCCAGCATCCCCGGCCTGTACGTGCTCGATCCGATGCTCAACGTGCTGGACCGCTTCACCACCAGCGTGGCGAGCGTCGAAGGGCCGGTTGTGCTGCTCTCCGGCGCGGTGCTGATCCTGATGCTGTACCATCTCGTCGCCACCTCAAGCCTCGTATTGGAGCAAAGCGCGGGCGAATGGGCGCTGCTGGCCAGCCGGGGCGCGAGCATTGCCCAACTGGTGCGCTTGCAGGCGATCAGCATGGGCGCGCTGGCCGTGTGCGCCGCCGCCGCCGGCCCGTTTCTCGCCGCGATCCTGTTGCAGATCATGGTGCGCATCGGGCCGCTGGCCATCGCTGGGCAAAGCGGCGGGGCGCTGGCCGCCTTGCCGGGCATTCCACCCATCGCCTCCATTCTGAGCGCCGTGGCGGGCATCGCCGCGATCCTGGCGCTCACCCTGCCCGCCATCCCGGCGGCGCAGCGTGGCCTGTCGCGCTTCAAGCAGCTCGTGGCGCGCCCACCGGAACAGCCGCTCTGGGCGCGTTATGGCCTTGACCTGCTGCTCGCGCTGATCGGCCTGGGCTTCATCGCGCGGCTGCTGTTTTTTGTCGAAGGCGACGCCGCCGCGACGCTGGCGCTGCTCGTGCAGGACCCCGGTGCGCTGATCCGGCTGCTGATCGAGACGGCCAATCGCTCCGGCGGCCTGAATGACCCGCTGAACCTGCTCGGCCCGGCGCTACTCTTGACCGGGCTGGCGCTGTTGTGGCTGCGCCTGTTCCCGCGCCTGATCGCCCTTGTAGGCCGGTTTATCGGGCGCGGCGACGGGCTGGCCGGGCCGCTCTCGGTATGGAGCGTCGGGCGCGATCCGGGCCGTTACGCGCAACTGGTGCTGCTGCTCATCGGCACGCTGGCGCTTGGCACGGCGGCGCTGGCGCTGGCCGATACGCGCGACCGGGGCGCGTGGCGGGCGGCGATGGTCGAGACGGGCGGCGCGCTGGCGCTTGACCTGGACCCGGCGCAGGCGGCGCAAACGGACTGGGCCAATCTGCCCGGCGTAGCAGGCGCGGCCAGCCTGATCCGGCTTGATACACAGCCGCAGCCGGGCGTCGTGCCGGCCACGCTGCTCGGCGTCGAGCCAGACGCGCTGGCGGCGGCTTTCCCGGAGACGCGATCTGCGCTCGCGCCGCTG
Source organism: Anaerolineae bacterium (assembly GCA_020851855.1). Taxonomy (GTDB): domain Bacteria; phylum Chloroflexota; class Anaerolineae; order Aggregatilineales; family UBA2796; genus JADZBY01. Next base: position 10,503 of record JADZBY010000608.1, on the reverse strand, counting down.
GTGGATGCCGAGCCGGTGATGCGCCCGCCGCGCCGCTGGGGACAGGGTGTGACGCCGATCAGCGTCTACCCGGCGGTGATCAACACACGGCTGGCCGAAGACGCCGGGCGTCTCGTCAGCTTGTCCGGTCTGCCGCTGAGCATTGGCGACGAGGCGGAAAGCACACTCACCCTGCCCGGCGGCGTGGCGGTGACGCTGAATTACCGCGTGGTGGGTATCGTGGACGACTTCCCCTCGCTCGCCGGGAGCGGCCATCGCCTGATCCTGAACGCCGCGCACCTGGCCGAAGCGGTCGGCGCGGGCCTGGAAGCCGGACAACCCAACCCGACGCTGCCCAACCAGGCCTGGCTGGACGCGCCCGCGCGCCTGCCCCCGCCTGAGCTTGAGGCGCAACTGGCCGCTCTGCCCGGCGTGATCGCGGTGCGGCGCGCGTGGGAGCCGTATGTCGTGAAACTGGGCGAGCCGCTGCCCGCCGCCATCACCGGCATCCTGTACGCGGGATTCTGGGTGTCGCTGGTCCTGAGTCTGCTCGATTTCGGCTATTACCTGGCCGTCACCGCGCGCCGCCGCGCCCTGAGTTACGCCGTGCTGCGCGCGCTGGGCTGGAAAGCCGCGGCCGCGTGGTCGCAGATGGCCATCGAACAGGCGCTGCTCGTCGTCCCGGCGCTGCTGGTGGGCGTCGTGTTCGGCATCCTGTTCGCGTACCTGATCCTGCCCTTCCTGGCGCTGGCGGGCGGCGCCACGCTGGCGTTGCCCGGCGGCGGCGTCGCGGTGCTGCTGGCGGCGCTGCTGGTCGGCTTTGGCCTGCTCACATCCGCCGCGAGCCTGTATCTGGCCCGCCTGAACGTGAACCAGACGTTGCGCCTGGGCGAAGAGTAACGACGTACCCTCACTCCCCCAGCCCCTCTCTCTCAGAGCGAGAGGGGAGAAATGCGGGACACCGCCTGCGCTCTCTTCCCCTCTCCATGAGGGAGAGGGGCCGGGGTTGAGGGTTCACAGAAACGAACGAGTAACGGAGTAACCTGCGTGGAAAGCACGTTCATCGAGTGCGAAAATCTCGTCAAAATCTACAAGGTGGCCGACCTGGAAGTCGTCGCCTTGCAGGGCATCGACCTGAGCATCGCCGCCGGGGAGATGATGGCGCTGGTCGGGCCGTCCGGCTCCGGCAAGTCGACGCTGATGAACATTCTCGGCGGGCTGGACACACCCACCGCCGGGCGCGTGCGGGTGGGCGAGCGCGACTTGCTGGACATGAGCCGCCGCGACCAGGTGACGTACCGCCGCCGCGAGGTCGGCTTCGTCTGGCAGCAGACGGCGCGCAACCTGCTGCCGTACCTGACCGCCCAGGAAAATGTCGAGCTGCCGATGGCGCTGGATGGCCTGTCCGCGCGAGAACGAGCGGCGCGCGCCCGCCATCTGCTCGAACAGGTCGGCCTCGGTGAACGGCTCAAGCACCGCCCGGACCGGCTCTCCGGCGGCGAACAGCAGCGTGTGGCGATTGCCGTGGCGATGGCCAACCACCCGCGCCTGCTGCTGGCCGACGAGCCGACCGGCGAAGTAGACAGCCATTCCGCCGAGCAGATCTTCAACGTCATGCGCGCTTTCAACCGCGACCAGGGCGTGACGATCATCGTCGTGACGCACGATCTGGGCGTCGCATCGCGCGTGGATCGTGTCGTCGGGATGCGCGACGGGCGCACCAGCATCGAGATTCTACGCCGCCGCGACGAGAGCGGCGCGGCAATTACCGAGGACGAGTACGCCATCCTGGACCGCACCGGGCGCTTGCAGCTTCCGGAGCCGTACATCGAGAAACTGGCCATGCGCGACCGCGCCCGCGTCCGGCTTCAGGACGACCACATCGCCGTGTGGCCGGATCGCGCCGCCGAGACCGTGAAGCACGACGAGGAAAGCGCCTGATGAGCAGCCATAGCAGCAGCCGGAACAGCGACAATCACCGCCATCCGCCCGCCGAGCCGCTCATCCGGGTGCAGGACCTGAGCCACGTGTATCACCTCGAAGGCGAAGACGTGCACGCCCTGACCGGCGTCACGCTGGACATCCCCACCGGGCGCATGACGGCCATCGTCGGGCGCTCCGGCAGTGGAAAGACGACGCTTCTAAACCTGATCGCGGGGCTGGACACACCCGTCCGGGGCAGCATTCACGTCGAGGGCCGCGACCTGCGCGCGCTGACCGAAGACGAGCGCCTGGCGCTGCGCCGCGATGACCTGGGCTTCATCTTCCAGAGCTTCGGGCTGCTGCCGCTTCTCACGGCGGCGGAAAACGTCGGTGTGCCGCTGCGGATGCGCCATTTGTCCCGCATGGAACGGGAAGCGCGCGTGACGGAAGCGTTGGACTGGGTCGGATTGACCCGACGGGCGCGCCACCGGCCCTACGAGCTGAGCGGCGGTGAGCAGCAGCGCGTCGCGATTGCGCGGGCGCTCGCGGCGCGGCCTCGTATCGTGCTGGCCGACGAGCCAACCGGCCAACTCGACAGCCAGACGGGCCGCCGCATCCTGGATTTGCTGCGCCGGATGGTCGAAGAGCGCGGCGTGACGCTGGTCGTCGTCAGCCACGATCCGATGGTCATGGCCGAAGCGGACATCGTGCACGAATTGCGCGACGGGCGGCTGGTCGAGACGCGGCAAAAGGCGGGGTGAGAGGCAGGCCCCGCGACTATGAATTTTCACACATTCATGCAGAAGGTCTGGCGCGCTCGGCGCTGATGGAGTTTCAGAATACTAATGCGGATCATTGGGTGCGCTCGGCGCTGAAGCGACCGGGCTGAGGCTACAAAGCCCTGCGGGCTGGCGTACGCTTTCAGCCCACAGGGCTTCGTAGGTTCAGCCTGGACCTTCAGGTCCAGGCGATACATCCCTATTTGCAGAGATCTATCTGCGCCGGGCGTGGGATTCTATTTCCTTCGCCGGCTGATGATGAACTCGTTCACATAGCTGTTGGCGAAGCCGCCCGCATCGGTGGCTACGATGACGCCGGACAGCTTGCTGACCACCAATTCGCCCATGTGCTTGATGATGCGCTGAAGCTGATCACGCAACACGGCGATGAAGTCGTCCCACGAGATTCCACGCGGCAGGAGCGGCTCGCGCTGTTCCCGCATGGAGTTCACGTAGTCGATCACCGGGTCGGGTTTGGAGAAGACGAACGCGCCCGGCAAATCGTAGCGCGCCACGGCGAAGAAGTGCCGCCCCAGCTTCATCGCGCCGTCTTCGAGGAAGAATCGCGCGGGCGGACGCCCGTCGAGTTCCGCAGTGCGCACGCCGAGCAGGCCGAACGTGCGCCGTATGATCTGCTCCAGTTCGGGCAGGTTGTACTGGCTGCTCGTCGCCGCGACCAGGCAGCCGGTCGGCTTCAGCACGCGGCGCACCTCGTCCAGCGCGCGGTCCAGGTCGGACACGTGGTAGAGCATGTGGTTGGCCAGCACGACGTCAAAGGATCGGCGCGGGAAAGGCAGATTCTGCACGTCGGCGTTGGCCACGGCGCTGTATTTCGCCCGCCCGACGGCCAGACGCGCCATGCCGAGCGAGAGATCGCCCGCCACCAGCCGACCATCCGGGATGCGCGCCGCCAGCGCCTCATAATACGTCCCCGGACCGGCCCCGATGTCCAGCACGTGCTCGTCGCCGCGCCACACGAGCCGCGAGAGCGCCCATTCCGCGAAATCGACGCGCGGCACACTGTACTCGTCGTGGATGCGCCGCCGCACGGCGAGATGTTGATCATCGGAATAGGCATCGCTTGTGGATAGCGGTCGATTGGCGCTGGCTGGATTGGCGTTGGCGTTTACCATGCTCTAGGTCCCGGTCCCCGATCCGGACGGCCAGGCCGGGTGGCGGCGCGCGCCGAGGGTTCTCGTGGCGAAAGCCGCGCCGTACTCTGGCAAACGTGAGCCGCACCGGTCAAGGCGCAACATGACACCTCTGTAGTATACTGCGTACCTGTGCTTGTCTTCAATGCGTCGTCGCGCGTCTTTGTGCGGAGGGATCGGAACATGTTGTTCGAGCGACACCAGCGAATCCTGTTCATCGGGGACAGCATCACCGACAGCGACCGCGCCGGTGCATTCAAACCCTACGGGAACGGTTACGTGAGCATGGTGCGCAGCTTCATGCTGGCCCGCCACCCGGATTACAACCTGACCTTCATCAACAAGGGCGTCGGCGGCGACACGGTGCGCCACCTGGCCGCCCGCTGGGAACGCGACGTGGTGGCCGAGCGGCCTGACTGGCTCTCGGTGATGATCGGCATCAACGACGTGTGGCGGCATTTTGCCTATAACGTGGCCGAAGCCGTGCCGCTGGACGAGTACCAGGCCCGGCTGCGCGCCCTGTTGCAGCGCGCCCGCGAGGCCACCGGCGCGAAGATCATCCTCATGCAGCCGTACATGATCGAGCCGAACCAGGGCAACCCAATGCGGCAGCTCATGGATGTGTACGGCAGCCAGATGGAGCTGATCGCCAACGAGTTCAGCGCGCCGCTGGTCCGCACGCAGGCTGCGTTTGACGCCGTTTTGGCCAATACGCCCGCGAATTTCTGGTCGTCGGACCAGATTCACCCCGGCGGGCCGGGCCACGCCGTCATCGCGCTCGCGTTCCTGTCCACCGTCGGCTTCGCACTCTGAGCGCACCGATACACACGCAGAATCGACGCGCGCCGGTCAGGATGATCCCGACCGGCGCGCTGGGTTGTACGGCTCGGTGGGCGAAGCAGAGGTCAGCGTGGCTTGCCGTCGATAGTCTGCACGCGGGCCATGTACTTTTCGAAGATGGCCTGCCCCTGCGCATCGTTCAGGCCGAGCGTGTTCAGCACTTCCTTCAGCACATCCGCTTCGGACTGCGCGATGTCGCCGTCCGCCGTCGCCACGCTGGCGGCGTACTCGAACGCCTGCGGGCGCACGTTCTGATCCAGCATGGGCGCGACCACCGATTCGAGGAAAGCGCGCCGGTTGTCCGGGTCGAGCAGGAAGCGGTCGTGGATATTCAGGCTCAGGTCATAAACCAGGTCAAACTGCGTCTCGTCCAGCCGGGCGATGGGCTGGAGAAGTGAGCGGGCCGAGCGCACGTTGGCCAGCTCGTCATCCTTCACGCTGCCATCCGCTGCCACGACGATGAGGCCCAACACGGCGGCGGCAAGCGCCTGGTGCAGCACGTGGAACTCGGCCATTGATTCCTGTTCGACGCGGCGCAGGTCCGTCGGATTCAGGTTCAGTTCGGCCTGCATGGCCGTCAGAAGCGCGGTTTCGCCCTCGTCCAGGTTGAGGTCGGCCATGGCCAGCGAATAGACGTAGCGGTACGCCGCCAGCCGGTCTGCCGGGGCGGTGATAGCGGGCGCAATGTTGGCGCGCACGAAGCCGCGCACGTCCGCGGCGACGTTGTTCTGGCTCACCACCTCGATGGCTTTGTCCAGGGTGCGGACAAAGACCGACTCATCAACGCTGCTCAGCGGCGGGAACTGGTCGCGGAACAGGGCGATGATGCGCCGCTCCACATCCAGCAGATCGCCGTCGAGCGTCAACACCGTGACGGCGCACGCCAGGGCGGCTTCCTGCGCCGACGATGTTTTGCCTACCAGACTGTCCAGGAACGACATGGTTGCACTTCCCCCAACAATTTCGGACACCGTGCCAGTGAGGAAAGCTTACAGAATCGCTGCCAAAACCGCAACATGCGCCGGGCCAACGCGCGCCGGAACGATGCAGGGCCATTGTGCATCCGCCGATACTCTCGATGCGATTGCACCGGGCAGCGCGGCGCACTCCCCGGCAAAACACGGCGGAGTGCGCTACAATTGCCCGGCACGCCGTAAATCACGCTCATCATGGTCGAGGAGTCTGCATGTCGTCCCAGGTCATCACGCCCCGCAGCGAGGATTATTCCCGGTGGTACACCGACGTGGTCCAGCGCACCGATCTGGCGGATTACGCGCCGGTGCGCGGCTGCATGATCATCAAGCCCTACGGGTACGCGCTGTGGGAGAACATCCAGGCGCAACTGGACCGGCGCTTCAAAGATACCGGCCACCAGAACGCCTATTTCCCGCTCTTCATCCCGGAAGAGTTCCTCGAAAAAGAGAAAGAGAACTTCGAAGGCTTCAGCCCGGAACTGGCCGTGGTCACCATCGGCGGTGGGCAGGAGCTTGAGCAGAAGCTCGTGGTGCGGCCCACGTCCGAGACGATCATCGGCCACACCTTCGCCAACTGGATTCAGAGTTACCGCGACCTGCCGCTGCTGATCAACCAGTGGGCGAACGTGGTACGCTGGGAGATGCGCACGCGGTTGTTCCTGCGCACGCTCGAATTTCTGTGGCAAGAGGGTCACACCGCTCACGCCACCTTCGAGGACGCCGAAGAAGAGACGCTGCGCATGTTGGGCGTCTATACCGACTTCGCGGTGAACGAGGCGGCCATCCCGGTCATCCCAGGTCGCAAGAGCGAGCACGAGAAATTTGCCGGGGCGATGCACAGCTATACCATCGAGGCCATGATGGGCGACAAGCGCGCCCTGCAGAGCGGCACGAGCCACAATCTCGGCCAGAATTTCGCCCGCGCTTTCGAGATCCGGTACACCGACGAAGACAACCAGCTCAAACACTGCTGGACAACATCCTGGGGCATGAGCACGCGCATCGTGGGCGCGATCATCATGGCCCACGGCGACGATCAGGGCTTGCGCCTGCCGCCGCGCCTGGCCCCCATCCAGGCGGTGATCGTGCCCATCTTCAAGAACGACGCCGAAAGAAGCGCTGTCGTGCCCTTTGCCGAGGCGTTCAGCGCCGAATTGAAGGCGGCAGGCGTGCGCATCAAGCTGGACCTGCGCGAGGGCCTGTCGCCGGGCTTCAAATTCAACGATTGGGAGATGCGCGGCGTGCCGGTGCGCGTCGAGATCGGCCCGCGCGACGTGCAGAACCACAGCGTGGTGCTGGCCCGGCGGGACGTGCCCGGCAAGCCCGGCAAGCAGTTTGTCCCACGCGATGGAGCGGCGGCGCGCCTTGCCGAACTGCTCGTCGAAATCCAGGCGGCGATGCTGGAAAGCGCCCGCACTTTCCGCGACGCGAACATCCACCCGGTGGAAAACGATTACGCGGCCTTCCAGGAGATTTTGAAGGACGGCTGGGCCTACACCTGGTTCTGCGGCGACAAAGACTGTGAGGAGCGCATCAAGGACGAGAATCAGGCCGTCTCGCGCTGCTTCCCGCTCGATCAGGAGCCGGGCGAAGGGCAGTGCATCAAGTGCGGCGGCAAGGCGACGCGGCGCGCCCTGTTCGCCCGCGCTTACTAACCCGGACAAGGCGATCCCGTGACACAGCTTCCGCCAGTTATCGAGAGCGTGCGCCGCCAGATTAACCTGAAGGACCGGCTGCCCGTCTGGCGGCTGCGGCTGGTTTTTGGCGGGACGCTGATGCTCTTCTCGGAGCTGGTCATGTGGCAGAATCCGCCGGGCCGCGCGCTTTACGAGTGGCCGGCGCTGCTCGTGCTGTACGTGGCGCTCGGCGCGATTATCCTGGACCTGATTGCGCGCTTCGGGGCGCACACGCCCGCCGCGCTTGGGCTGGCCAGCGGCGTGTACGGGCTGGTGGCCGGCTCGGTCATCAACCACGCCGCCTTCGAGAACCTGCCCTATGGCCTGCTGGTCCGGGCTATGGGTCTGCAGGTCGGGGCGGGTTTTCTGGCGCTCATGCTCTTCGTCGTCGTACTGCGCGGTCGCCCGCCGGAGCCGCTCCACCTGGGCGCGGCGGCGCTGGTCGGCGCGGCGTGGGGCATCTGGCTGCACTGGTGGCCGATTCAGCCCTCAGCAGGCTGGGGGCCGGTCACCATGGAATACGCGCAGCTGGTCATGGTGCTCGGTCTGGCGCTGGTCGGCGTATTGTACGCGGTGGTTGCGCCGCGCTTTGGCACGCTGCGCGAGTCGCAGATGGGCCTGTACTGGTGGGAGATGGTGCTCGTCGGCGTGCCGCTGTTCGTCACGCTGCTGGTGGGCATGGTCCAGCGCGTCATCCCGTTCGGGCCGCTGTTGTTCCCGGCGGCGATTGGCGCGTTTTGTATCTGGGCGCTGCGCCAGCAATCGCGCGAGGACGAGCCGTCGGTGCTGGGCAATTTGACCTTCCTCGCGCCCAACCTGATCACGTATGTGGCGATGGCGGTGGTGTTCCTGCTGGCCGGGGCGCTCGCCTATCCGCTGGTGGGCGACATGGACTCGCCGGTGGGCGTGGCGCTCTATGTCGTTTTACTGGGGTTTGGGGCCGCATGGCTGCCCTTTGCGTCGGGGTTGATATTCTGGGCAGGCTTGCGGCGCGGCAAGCGGTAGAGACGGCCTCACCCCCGACCCCTCTCCACGCCGCGCACCGTGTCGAGAGGGAGAGCGGCGCGGCGGACGAGGCAGGCCTCGTCCCTACACCGACCGTCGTAGGGACAACGCCTGCGTTGTCCGGAACCGGAGCGAGGGTTTTCGCATCAGAACCGGTGGAACGGCGCGGCGGACGAGGCAGGCCTCGTCCCTACACCGACCGTCGCAAGGACAACGCCTGCGTTGTCCGGAACCGGAGCGAGGATTTTCGCATCAGAGCCGGTGGAGCGGCGCGGCGGACGAGGCAGTCCTCGCCCCTACACCGACCGTCGCAGGGACAACGCCTGCCTTATTCCTAGATGTGGCCAAGCGCGTCATAATCTCGGCCCGTGACTGTATCGGAAGGCAACGATGGCTGAACGCATCACACTACTTGAAGAAAAGCGCATTGTCCTGGGCGTGACGGGCAGCATCGCCGCATACAAAGCCGCCGATCTGGCCAGCAAGCTCGTCCAGGCGGGCGCTTACGTGGACGTGATCATGACCGAGGCGGCGCAGCGTTTTGTCTCGGCGCTGACCTTCCAGGCCGTCACCGGGCGACCGGTGTACACGGACATGTGGCGCACCGGGATGGATGGCAGCCTGCCCACGCACATCGCCCACATCGGGCTGGCCGAGGGCGCGCATCTGCTGGTTATCGCCCCGGCGACGGCGCACCACATGGCCAAGCTGGCGGCGGGCATGGCCGATGACTTGCTGTGCGTCACGGCGCTGGGTGTGCGCTGCCCGATCATCATTGCGCCCGCCATGGACGGCGACATGTACGAACATCCCGCCACGGCAGAAAACATGCGCCGCCTGAAGGACATGGGCGCGATCCTGGTCGAACCGGAGATCGGGCGCATGGCGTCCGGCATGGTCGGGCGCGGGCGGCTGCCGGAAGTGCTGTCGCTGCTGGGCACGATCCGGCAGGTGTTGGGCCGCGAATGGGGACCGCTGACCGAGCGGCACATCGTCGTCACGGCGGGCGGCACGCGCGAGGCGCTCGATCCGGTGCGTTTCGTCTCGAATCGCTCGTCGGGCAAACAGGGCTACGCGGTGGCGCAGGCGGCGGTTGACGCCGGGGCCAGCGTGACGCTGATCACGACGACGACCGGCTTGCCCATCCCGGCGGGCGTGCGGCCCGTCTATGTGGAGAGCGCGCAGGAGATGCACGAGGCGGTGCTTGAAGCGCTTGAAGAGGCCGACGCGCTGATTATGGCCGCTGCCGTCGCGGATTTTCGCCCGGCGGAGATTGCAGAGCAAAAAATCAAGAAGACGGCCAAAACGCTGAGTGTGGAATTGGTGCGCACCACGGATATTCTGGCCTCGGTGGGCAAGCGGCGCGCCGAAACGGGGATGCCGCACGTCATCGTCGGCTTCGCGGCGGAGACGCAAGACCTGGTCCGCAATGCGCGCTTCAAGCTGGAGAAAAAGGGCGTCGACTTCATCATCGCCAACGACATCACCGCTGAGGGCGCGGGCTTTGGCGGCGATACGAATGTGGTGACGATCCTGAGCGCAGATGGCAGCGTCGTCTCGCTTCCGCAGCAGACGAAGATCGCCGTGGCCGAGGCGATCATCCAGCGCATCGCCGCCCGGCTGATGACCGTGCCGAGGCGCGGGGAGTAGCCGCCGGGCCGGGCGCAGAGATTACACTTCGTTTACACACACATTGCAGGCCGGTCACAACCGGCCTGTATCTTTGTATGCAAGGTAAACGACAGACAGAGAGGTGATCCATGTTCCGCCGCCCGTTCCGCCGCGCCCTGTGGTTCGGTTTTCCCCGCCCGATGCGCCCTGTACGGCGGATGTTCCGGCGATCCATTCGCCGCAGCGTGAAGGGGCGCAGGTGACCGTCCAACCCACTATCCCAGCGAAAGGACCCCAGTATGCAAGCTCTCAAAGGCGGCCTGTTTGCGCTCACGGTGGTGTTCCTGGTGGCAGGATTCGCGGCGAGCGCCCACGCTCAGCCGGGCGAGCCGGTCGCCGCCGAGTTCCAGGCGCTCTATGATACGCTTTCAGCCCAATTGGATGATGCAGAGGCCTTTGTCGGCGCACAGCCCGTCACTGCCGACGCCGCGCCCGTGTTCGCTGCGGAACTGCTGCCTGCCAACGGCAACCGGGGCGAAGCGCTGCTGCGGCGCAGCACACTGCC
>JADZBY010000607.1 GCA_020851855.1 Anaerolineae bacterium | reverse complement strand
CATCGATCTGGCCATGTTGTACCGGGGCGTGGACGATACCGGCGCGGCCCGCCAGACCCTGATGCGCGCCCTGGCCATGCTCAACACCACCGGCAACGACCCCGACGCGCGGCAGGCTGTCCTGGACGCGCTACGAACGTTAAATCAGCCTGCCGGGCCGACGCTTTCTGACGATCCGGACCAGCGCATTGAGCAATTGGAGCAGTACATCCGGGACAGCCAGCCGCACGAGGTGCACTGGTACATCGACCTGGCGGCGCTCTACCGTGACCGGGGCGAGGCGGCGAACGCGCGCCGCACCCTGATGCGCGCCCTGGCCATGCTCAACACCACCGGCAACGACCCCGACGCGCGGCAGGCTGTCCTGGACGCGCTGAGGACACTGGACGCCCCGTCAGCGCCGCCGCTTTCTGACGATCCGGACCAGCGCATTGAGCAATTGGAGCAGTATATCCGGGACAGCCAGCCGCACGAGGTGCACTGGTACATCGATCTGGCGGCGCTTTACCGTGAGCGGGGCGAGGCGGCGAATGCGCGCCGCACCTTGATGCGCGCGCTGGCCATGCTGACCACGACGGGCGATGATCCCGACGCGCGGCAGGCCGTCCTGGACGCGCTGAATCGCCTGAACGAGCCGGCTGCGCCGCCGGAACAGCCTGATCTCAGGCAGTTGATCGAGGACATGGAAGCGCGCATCACGGAAACATCGTCTACAAACGTGGACGACTATCTCGAACTGGCCGATTTGTACGTCAAGGCAGAGCGGCAGCCTTTCGCCCGCCGCACGCTCTTGCGCGCCTTGCATGTGTTGTGGGGTATCGAGGCCGATGCGGAGACGCACCAGCGCGTGCGCGATGCGCTCCACCGCATCGAGCCGCCGCCCTTTGAGCGCCGCAGCGATGATCCCCTCGCCACCCGCTCCGACCTGGCCCGGTATGTCGAGTATTGGCTGCCCACCAGCGCGCTCCCGTATCTCGAGCTGGCGACGCTCGTTCAGGCAGCCGGCGATCCGGGGCAAGCGCGCTGGGTGCTGCTCCGCGCGTTGGAAATGCAGACTCTGATCGGCGGCAGCGCTGACGCTCAGCGCCACGTGCTGGATATGTTGCGCCAGATCGAGGTGCGCGGCGGGCCAAACGCCAGCCCGGACTTGCCTTCGCGTATTCGTGACCTTGAGGCGTTCATCCTGGCCACGAACCCGAACGACGCCGATCTGTACCTGGAGCTTGCTGCACTGTACCGCGTGCAGGGCGACGACGACGCCAGCCGCCGCGCCCTGATGCGCGCGCTGGAGATGCTCGACGTGACTGGCAACCACGAGCCGCGCGTGCGCGTGACCGAAGCGCTGCGCAGTCTGGACGTTCCGTTGGAGCCGTCAGGGCCGCGTGTTGACGACCCGCAAGCTCAGATCGATGCGCTCCGGCGCTTAATCGACGAGCAAAAGCCGCAGGACGTGAAGCCCTACCTTGAGCTGGCGGCGCTGTACCGCGACCAGGGCGATACGGCCAGCGCCCGCCGCACCCTGATGCGCGCGCTGGCGATGCTCACGGCGTCCGGCGGCAGTCAGGACGAGCGCAACGCCGTTCTGGGTGCGCTCAACGAGTTGCGCCAGTGAGCGGCGGTGCACGAAGCAACAGACCGCCGCCGCACACCGTGGGGAGACGGACAACGCATGACGACTGACCACAACACACGCCCCGCCGCGCCCACTCTGGCCCACACGGTGCGCACCGCGCTGGCCCTGCTCACCCTGATCGGCGTGGCGGCGTTCGTCGCCGCGTGCGGGGCGACTGGGTCCGCCCTGCCGACCGGCGCGCCGCCCACGCCGACCGTTTTCCGCATCCTGGTCACGCGCGCGCCGCTGCCCACGGCCACGCCCGAACCGACCGTTGCCTTACCCTACGATATCGGCGGCGTGGTCGGGGCGTGGGTGCTCGATTTGCGCTTCACGCTGCTCGATAACCCGGTCTTCAGCCGGATTCAGTACATCGGCGCGGCGGCGCTGGACGTGGACGGGCGCGGGAACGTGACCGGGTCGGCTGAGTTTTACGCCAACGTATCGCCGTCCGCGTCGCAAGTCGGCTGCACCACGTCCGTGCTCGATTCCGCGCCCATCACGGCCCGGATTGAGGGCGCTTTGCAGCCCGGTGAGCACGGCGGCGCGCTGGGCGACCTCACGCTCCTTCCCGACGATCCGCTCGCCCTTACGTCGCTCTGGCTGTTCTGCCCGGATTTTGCGGAGCCGTACCAGGCTGCTGAGCCAATGTTCTGGCCGGCGCTCCGGGCGGCGGGCATGCTCCATCTCACGCTGCCCGTTGAAGCTGGCGCGCGCCTGTCCAGCGCCGCCGATGTGTCCGGGCCGGGCGGCGGCGGGCTTCACGGCTTGCTTCAGGCCGACATCCGCCTCAGCCGGTAGCGCCGGCTGGTAACGACTCCGCCAGAGTAATCCCCTTGCCCGCCCACTTGGACTATACTTGGGGCGTTCTCTGACCGACCGCACAGAGCGGAGAAGCGCCATGGCCAACAACCGACGGCTGAACCTGAAAGTGCTTGTCGTAGATACGGACTTTTACGCCCTGCGCGCTCTGAACAGCTATCTTGCCTGGGACCGGCGCACGCGAGTGGTGGCCCTGACGACCAGCATCGACGGAGCGCTGGACTATATCGCCAGCGTGGCCCCGCCCGAACATCCCGACGTCGTGCTTCTGGATGTTGAAGCCAGCGCCGACGGCGAGACGCTGCGCCACGCGATCACGCGCCTGCTGAATACCGTCAAGGGCCTGGTCATCCTGTGCCTGGCGCGGCGAGCAGACACACAGCTTACTTCCGTGGCGGCGGCAGCGGGCGCGCGTGGGATGCTGCTGCGCAACGAATTGCGCCTGCAGCTTGTCGGGGCGACCATCTACGCGCTCGATCACCGCTTCGTCGTCACGCCCGGCATCGTCGCGGCGGCGCGCAAGCCCCATGACGACTGGCTGGACATTGCCGAAACGCTGCCCGGTGAGCGCGCCTACCCGGCCATGTCGGACCGCATCCGGCAGGCGTTGTGGCTGACGGTGGTCGAGGGTATGCCCGCCCAGCTTGCCGCCGACGAGATGGGCATCAGCCCGCACACGCTTCGCAGCTACGTCAAAGAGGGCTATCGCATCCTGGAGACTGCCGACGACGACGGCGAAGTGCCCGACGAGATCAGCCCGCTGGAACGCGCCTTCATGCGTTTTACCGCGCTGGAGAAGACCCGCCAGGCGTCGCTCAAGAGGCCCGTTGTTCCTGGCGAGCACGGCGACGAGGACGACGACGAAGAAGGCGATTGACTCGCCGAGTCACCGGCTCCGTGATGAATCACAACGCCCCCGGCAGGACCAGGGGCGTTTATGCTTCGTCATAAGGCGTCGGTGGGAATCGAACCCACGGTGAGGGTTTTGCAGACCCTTGCCTTGCCACTTGGCGACGACGCCGCGTTGTGCGTGGTGCGACTTGCTGGGATTCTACCTGATCCCCGGCTTATGTCAATCCCGGTGCGCCGATTGGCAGGGCGTTCCGATGGTTTTCTTTCACCCGCCCCTGCTAAAATCCGCCTCATCCGGTGAGGCGAGGTGAGTCGTGCGGCGATTCGTGCGGCGGGTGGCCCTTTTGGCGCTGCTGATGGCGGCGCTGCTGTTTGCGGTCCGGCTGCTGGGCAGTGCGGCGCAGGCGGACGCGGCCCCGGCGGCCCTCGATCCCGGCGCATGCACACAGCCCTGCTGGCGTGGCCTGCACGTCAACGCCACGACCGTGCAGGAAGCGGCGGCCCAACTCCGGGCCGACCCGGCGATATCGGTAACGCGCGAGGATGCCTACTCCGTGTGCTGGGATGCCCTGGGCGGGCCGTTCGAGCGCGGCTGCGCCCATTCGTGGCGCGGAATCGGCGCCCCAAACGACAAAATCCAGATCATGAACCTCTTCACGCGCGGCGGGCAGTTCCGGCTGGGCGACGCCGTGCGCGCCTTCGGACCGCCGTATGCCTACATCCTGCCCTGCCGGGAAGCCAACGGCAACGTCTATTTCCAGGGCAACATCATCGCCGTGATGGACACGTCGTACACACGCTACGGGCCGGAGTCGCTCGTCAGTTACCTGTCCTACGTGACGACGTCCGCGCCGTGGTACGCTTATGAGGGCGCAGAGTGGCACGGCTTCGACGGACGGCGCGCCGTGCGTCCGTGCGACTGAGACATTGCCGCAAAACTAACGCCCTTCGTCAAAAGGCGAAAGGCATTAGTTTGTGAGCTGCCGTTGGGAGATCGCGCCGACCCGCCGCGCGCCTCACGCCGGTGTGATGCGCACGGTCTGCACCTCGTCCGCGCTGTTCGCCCACACGAATAGACATTGTGCGGCAAGGTCCTCGGTGAAGCTCGCGCCCGCCGCCTCGACGCGATAGCCATTCGGATACACGAAGCTGGGCACGAAGATCTCGGTGGGCGCGCTGACCGCCGGATCGCGCCGGTACGCCAGCTCAAAGGTCCGCGTGTTCAGGTCATAGGCCATGCGCAGCGGCTCGCCGGCCACCGCCATCGCATAGGGCCGCACGAAGCCCGCCGCCGCCCGCCCGCCGGAGTGGATGTCCTCGGTCCAGGGCTTCGTCTGCTGGTCGCGGGAGAAGATGGACAGGTCCTCGTCGTTCCACATCTCGCCGCGCGCGTTCGTATTGTCGGCGGTGTAGTTCCAGATCGTGGACGAGAGCAGGTTGGCGTCCAGCGCGTTGTAGTACATGGTCAGCGCCTGAGTCTGCGGCGTGAAGTCGCCGGTACGATAGGCTTCGCGGTCGTTCATGTCGAACGGCGCGCCAAATTCGCCCAGCAGCGACGGGAT
>JADZBY010000606.1 GCA_020851855.1 Anaerolineae bacterium | reverse complement strand
GACACCATGTGCGCGGCGATGCCCGGCCCCGATGCCGTGTGCGCGGCGATGCCCGGCCCCGACGCCATGTGCGCGGCGATGCCCGGCCCCGATGCCGTATGTGTAGGGGCGCGTCGTGACGCGCCCATTCTGCTCGGCCTGCACAGGAAAAGATAACTTCGCATGAAAAACTACATCCTGGCCCATGATCTCGGCACGAGCGGCGACAAAGCGTCCCTTTACGACCGCGACGGGCGGCTGATCGGCAGCGCCTTTTACGGCTACGAGACGGAATACGCGCACACCGGCTGGGCCGAGCAAGACCCGGATGACTGGTGGCGTGCGGTGTGCCTCTCCACGCGGCGGCTGCTGGCCGAAACGCGCGTGCCGGGCGCGGAGATCGCCTGCCTGGTCATGTGTGGGCAGATGATGGGCTGTGTGCCGGTGGACAAATCCGGGCGCGCCGCCCGCAAGGCGATCATCTGGGCCGACCAGCGCGCGGTGGAACAGGATCGCTGGCTGGAATCGCGCATCTCGAAGGCCGAGGTGTATCACATCACCGGCCACCGCGTCGGCGCGTCTACGTCGTTGTGCAAAATGCTCTGGCTGCGCGACAACCAGCCCGACGTGTACGACGCGGCGCACAAGTTCATGGAAGCCAAAGACGCCATCGTCGCCCGGCTGACCGGCGCATTTGTCACGGATCCCTCGGATGCGTCCAGCACAAACCTGTACGACCTGGACACGGGCGGCTGGTCGGCGCGCGTCCTCGACGCGGCGGGCCTGGATGCCGCGCAACTGCCGGACATTCGCCCGGCCACCGAGGCGGCGGGCGGGATTTTGCCCCAGGTCGCGGACGAGGTGGGTTTGCCCGCCGGGACGCCGGTCATCATCGGCGGCGGCGATGCGGTGTGTGCGGCAGTGGGCGTCGGGGCGGCGCGACCGGGCGCAGCCTTCACCTATCTCGGCACGTCGGCCTGGATCGTGCTGACCACCGAGCGGCCCGTGCGCGAGCCGGATTTCAAGACGTACACCTTCGCCAATGTCGTGCCGGGCCTGTTCTGCCCGTGCGGCGCGATGCAGATGGCGGGCGGCGCATATGCCTGGGCGCGCCATACGCTCGGCGCGGGCGACGTCAAAGCGGCGGCGGAGCTGGGCCTGAGCGCCTATGAATTGCTCAACGGGCAGGCCGAAAAGTCGCCGCCGGGCGCAAATGGCCTGATCTTCCTGCCCTACCTGCTCGGCGAGCGCAGCCCGCATTGGAATCCGCGGGCGCGCGGCGCGTTCATCGGCCTGACGGTGCGCCATACGCGGGCGGACATGGTGCGCGCCGTGCTGGAAGGCGTCGCCCTGAACATGCGCGTCATCCTGGATGCCTTTCGTGGCCAGGATGCGCCGGTGGACGCCATGCGGCTGATCGGCGGCGGCGCGCGCGGGCGGCTCTGGACGCAGATCGTAGCCGACGTGTACGGGATGCCCATTCACCGGCTGGCGATTCTGGAAGAGGCGACCTCGATGGGCGCAGCGGTGGTGGGCGGCATCGGCGCGGGCCTGTTCCCCGACTGGTCGATGGCCGAGCGCATGAACCCGGTGGCCGAGGTGATCACGCCTGACCCGGCGGCGCAGGCCACGTACAGCCGCGCGCTGCCCATCTTCGAGGCGGCCTACCGCGCCCTCGTCCCGGTCTTCGCGCAGATGGGCGAGTAGAGGGGCCGGAGTCGCAGGGCAATCGCCCCAACAGTGTGGGCTAAGGCAGGCAGCAGGATAAGGCCTCACCCCCTGGCCCCCTCTCCACGCCGAGTACCGCGTAGAGAGGGGGAACAGCGCGGCGACAGGGCAAGCGATCTCCCCTCTGGGGTGACGGACATGGAGAAGGGCCGGGGGTGAGGTCGTTTTGATGCGATTACCCTGGCCGGAGTCGCCTAACTTTGGCGCGCGGCGGGCCACTGGTCTATACTTCGTCGGTGGGACTGCATGTGCGCAACCGAAGGCTGTACGAGGCGTCATCGTGGCAGGCGAACTCATTCTCGTCGTGGACGACAGCAAGGAAAACCGCGAGTTCATCACGGAATACATCCTCAAGCCGAACAACTACCGCCCCGTGGAAGCGCGGGATGGCGTTGAGGGCATGGCCATCGCCCGCCGCGACCAGCCCGACCTGATCCTGCTCGATTTGCAGATGCCGCACCTCGACGGCATGGGCGTGCTTGAGGCGCTGCGCCGCGAAAACCTGAACATGCCGGTCATCCTCATGACCTTTCACGGCTCGGAAGAAATCGCCGTGGACGTGTTCCGCATGGGCGTGCGCGACTACGTGAAGAAGCCGTAC
The DNA here is from genome assembly GCA_020851855.1 of Anaerolineae bacterium. Classification (GTDB taxonomy): domain Bacteria; phylum Chloroflexota; class Anaerolineae; order Aggregatilineales; family UBA2796; genus JADZBY01. The sequence goes on along the minus strand of JADZBY010000606.1, from coordinate 2,495 downwards.
ACCCAGGAAGAGATGCTCAACGCCATCGAGACCAGCCTGACCGAGACGCGGCTGCGCAAGGAGAAGGAAGCGCTCACCACGCGCCTTCTGAACGCCAACCGCGAGCTGCACAGCCGGATCAAGGAACTCAACGCGCTGTACAGCATCGGCAAGAGCGTCACGGCGCTGCTGGACCTTGCGCAGCTCATGGCGCGCATCGTCGAGGCGGCCACCGTCGTCACCAGCGCCGAGCAGGGATATCTATTCCTTGTGGAAGGCGCGTCGCTCGTGCTGCGCGCCGTGAAAGAGCGCGCCGACCAGCACGCCCGCATCGCCGCCGAGATCAGCCAGGACCGTGTGGCGGAGCGTGTGGTGCAGACCGGCCAGCCCGTCTCGCTGACGGCGCAGGACATCGCCCGGCTGCGCCCGAAGAGCGCCGAGATTCCCAGCGCGGCGATGTACGTGCCGATGTACGTCAGCAGCCGCGTGGTGGGCGTGATCGCCATCGAGAACATGACGCCAAACGGGCGCGCGTTCAGCGACCACGACGGCGCGCTGCTCTCCGCGCTGGGCGACTATGCGTCCATCGCCATCGAGAACGCCCGCAACTTTGCCGAGGTGCAAAGCTCCCGCGAGCGCGAATTAGGCTCGATGCGCGCTGCGTTCGAACGTTACCTGTCGCCGAATGTGGTCGAGCGCGTGCTGCGCAACGACGACGCCATGCGGCTGGGCGGGCAGCGTCGTGAGGTGACGGTCCTCTTTGCGGACATTTGCGGCTATACCACCTTCAGCGAGCACACCACACCCGAAAACGTCGTGGACGTGCTCAACCGCTATTTCGAGGTCGCCGCCGACATCGTTTTCGAGCGGAGCGGCACGCTGGACAAATTCCAGGGCGACGCGGTGATGGCCTTCTTCAACGCGCCGGAGCCGCAAGACGACCACGCCTTCCGCGCCGTGGACGCCGCGCTGGCGCTCCAACACGCCGTGAACATCATGAACGCCGAGCGCGGACCGGATGCGCTGACCTTCGGCATCGGCGTAGCGCTCGGCGAGGCCATCGTGGGCAATGTGGGCACGCCGCGCGCCATGAATTACACCGTGGTGGGCGATGTGGTCAATCTGGCCAAGCGCCTGCAAGAGCACGCCGAGCCGGGCCAAATCCTGGTGGATAGCTCCGTGGTGGATCGCCTGGGCGACCTGCTTGAGGTTGAGCGGCTGGGCGAGGTCACCGTGAAGGGCCGCCGCGCGCCCGCCGCCGTGTACCGCCTGTACGGGCTGGCCGCAACGGATGCGTAAACCCTCACCCCAACCCCTTCCCTCAGAGAGGGGCCAAGTAGCCGTACAGCGCCTTGTATTTTCCCCTTTGCGCCATTAGGGAGTGAGGGTTTCTACGTCCGTTCCTTACGTGGGCGGTTGCGGAAACTGAGCCGGATGGGCGTGCCCAGAAAGCTGTACTGCTCGCGCAACTGGTTCTCCAGATAACGCTCGTAACTGAAGTGCAGCAGCTTCGTATCGTTGACGTGGAAAAGGAACGTCGGCGGGTCGACGCGCACCTGCGTGCCGTAGAAAATCTTCAGCTCACGCCCGGTGCGGCTGGTGGGCGCGTGCTTGGCCACCGCGTCGCGGATCAGCTTGTTCAATTCGCTGGTCGGAATACGCACCAGCCGCTCTTCCTGGACGCGCGCCGCCGTCGGCAGCACGGTATGGATGCGCTGGCCGGTTTTGGCGCTGATGAACAGGATCGGCGCGTAGGCGATGAAGTCGAAGCGGTGGCGGATGTTCTTCGCAAACTCGTCCATGGTCCGCTCGTCCTTTTCGAGGGCGTCCCACTTGTTGACGACGATCACGACACTGCGATTGGCGTCCTTGATCAGCCCAGCGATGTGCGTATCCTGCGCGGTGATGCCCTCGACGCCGTCCAGCAGCAAAAGCGCCACGTCGGCCCGTTCCAGCGCCTTGTAGGCCCGGATCACGGCGTAATTCTCGATGCCGGGCGCGATGCTGCCGCGCCGCCGGATGCCCGCCGTGTCGATGAGCGTCACGGGCATGCCTTCCCAGGTGATGCGCGTATCGATGGCGTCGCGCGTCGTGCCGGCGATGGGGCTGACGATGGCGCGTTCCTGCCCGATCAGCCGGTTGAGCAGGCTCGACTTGCCGACGTTGGGCCGCCCGACGATGGCGATCTTCAGGCTGTCGTCGTCGGCGTCGTCGTCGAGCGCTTCGGGCGGCGCGTGCTTCAGCCCGTCCACCACCGCATCGAGCAGATCGCCGGTCCCGGTCCCGTGCAGGGCGCTGATGGGGAACACGTCCTCGCCCAGGCCGAGCGCGTAAAATTCGAGCGCATCCAGGCGGCGCGCCTCGTTGTCGGCTTTGTTGGCGGCGATGATCACCGGCTTCTTGGTGCGCCGCAGAATGTCCGCCACTTCCTCATCCGCCGCCGTGACGCCCTGGCTGGCGTCGACCAGCATGACCACGAGATCGGCCTCTTCGATGGCCAGCACGGCCTGGGCGCG
>JADZBY010000605.1 GCA_020851855.1 Anaerolineae bacterium | reverse complement strand
GGGGAGTGAGGGATGTCCGCCGCAGAACCCTCACCCCCGGCCCCTCTCCCTCATGGCGAGGGGTGGAAGAGGCAGAGCGCATCCGGTTTCCCCCCTCTCGCCCGCTGGGAGAGAGGGGTTGGGGGAGTGAGGGATACTCGCCGCAGAACCCTCACCCCCGGCCCCTCTCCCTCATGGCGAGGGGTGGAAGAGGCAGAGCCGGGGCCGCCGCGTGTGGATTCCAACAGAATCCACGCCGGGCCTGGGGATGGTCCAGGCCCGGCGTGTACAAAGGAGAGAAGGGAAGAAGGTGAATCGCGATGGCTGCGCGAGTCGCCCCGTGGGACGTTATTTGGCCTCGACCGGCAGCTGCTCGCCCTCGGCAAGCGCGATTTCGGAGACGGGCACAATATCCTGGGTGACGGGCTGCGCTTGCAGGTAGTTGCCGTACAGCCGCCATTCGTCCAGCCGGCAGGAATGGACCAGCTTGCCGTTCCAGAAGGTCATGTCCGGGCAGCTATCGCACATGTCCTGGCGGCCATCGTCGAGGATGTCCGGGGCCTGGATCACGCCGATGCTCTGCGTGTAGAACTGTTGGAAGGCGCGCGTTGGGTTGCGCAGGATGTCCCGCCAGTAATTGCCATGCGCTTTGCCGATGCCCTTCTTATCGAGCGGGCCGAGAAGGAGCGCCGCCTTGGTCAGCTTGTTGCCCTTCGTATAGGCCAGGTAGCTGCCGCGCAGCATGTGATAGGCCGTCTGGACAACTTCCATGCCGCGCACGCCGAGCGAGCCGTACATGCGGCCCTTGACGCCGAATTGCACGCCGAGCATCCACTTCACGGCGTCGTGCGTCTGCGTGCCGCCCAGGTACGCCACCGCCTCGTAATTCGGGTTGGCTTCCTTGATCTTCTCGTAGATGTCTGCCGAGGTGACGTGCAGCTCGTGGTCGTCTTCCGCCGTGTAGCCGACTTCGACCTTGACCGGCTTGCCCTCGACGGTGTAGTTGAACTTACCGTCCTGCGGCGCGCCACGGAAGCAGATGAACACCAACCCGTGAATCAAATCGATGTGCTGGTTTGCCCAGCGCACGATGCGTGGGACCATGTCCAGGTTGGATGGGTAGATCGTCGAGCCGAAGCTGACGTGCATCCCACCGACCTCGGCCACCATCTTGGCATATTCCAGGCGCAGGGCGAAGAGGTCCTCTTCGGTCTTGCCCTTCCAGTGCGGGCGGTTCTGCTCGGAGTCGATGTGGAAGGTGAAGCCAAAGACGCCCGCTTTTTTGAGTTCCTGCAAGAACGGCTTGTTGTCCCACAGCTTGACGCCATTCGTGAGCACGAGCGGCTTCATGCCCTTGTCGTGGATGTAGCGGATGATTTCGAGGATATTCGGATGAATGAGAGGCTCGCCGCCGGCAATGGAGATGTTGTCGCAGTTCCGCCAGTTCTGGAGATAGTCGATCTCGTTCTTGATCTCGTCGAGCGTCTTGTGCCCATAGCGGTTGAGCCGGTAGCAGCCACGGCAGTAAATGTTGCACTTGTCCGTGACTTCCAGCCAGCCGATGGGATTGTCGTTCAACGACCAGGGTAGGCGGTACATCGCGCTTTTTGGCGGTCTCATCTTTCCCTCCAGACGGATCATCGCATCGCACGGGGCGTGAGAGGTTGATCCGTCTCTCGCCCAATTTAGAAAACGCCTGTGAATCATAGCGCGGGGAGTGAGATTGGCAAGGGTTAGTTAAGCGCAGCGTGTTTCTCAGATAGATGTATTGTTAATTAGACAGTATTATACCCATCGCAGTGATTTTAATCATCTTCATCATTGAAATGTGCGCGCTTGCCCTGACCGAGGGGCTATCGGCCCTCAACCACCAGGCGCGCCGCACGTATATCGCCGTCTGACGGGCTGCGCGCCGGGAAGGCCGTGCCGGTGGCCGGGTCGTACACGCCGGCGATCAGGTCAAAGTCGCCCGGCGCGGCATCCGGGGCAAGGGAGATGACATACCGCTCCGCCCAGGTGAGGCCGTCGCGCCAGTCGCTGGCCAGCAGATTGCCCGTGCCGGGCAGGCTGTCGCGCCGCACCAGCGCCGAATCGACGCTGTGCAGGTACATCTGCGTGTCGGCGTCCGCCGGACCGCTGGCGCGCCAGACGAGCGTGATGGTGAACGTGTCGCCGGGCCGCGCCTGCACCGTGCCGGGCGTGACGCCGACCAGTTCGGCAGGAGCGCCCGTCGGCCAGCGCAGGACGCGCCCCGGCTCGGTCTGCGCAGGCAGGGGCAGATAAGCGGGCAGGAAGTAGCCGATCACACAGGCCAGCGCGGCGGCGAAGAGCACGACGGCCATGCCATAGCCCATGACCGCACGCGCCCGGACCGGCGGCCAGCGCCCTGCGCCCAGCCCGGCGAGCGCGCCCCAGGCGGCGATGGCGGGCAGCAGATAACGGCCTTGCGTGCCCGACCACATCGTGGCGCTCGTGTACAGCAACGCGCCCACCCATGCCGCACCGAACCAGAGCAGCAGCGTGATGCGCCGCCTCAGAAGCCGCGGAAGCGCCATACGTCGCCGCTCTCGGAGCCAGTGGGCGACGGATAGCAGTACGCCGCCGAGGATCAGCGCCGTGAGCACATCGTACAGCACGTACAGCGCCGGGCCGACCGGGACTGCGCCCTGCCCGAAGGTGGCCCACAACGTGCGGAACGAATATTCGAGCCGGTCGAGCCGCGCGTCTAGATTGAGCGTGCTCTGGCCGATAGTCTCACCCTGCCACGCGCGCAGCATGGCCTGCATGGCGGTCGGATCGCCGTACAACGTGACGTTGCGCACGTACCACCAGCCCGCCACCGCCGCCGCCAGCGCCCCGGCGACCGGCAGCGCGCGCCACAAGCGACGGTCGCGCAGGAACACATAGGCCACCGGGAAGATCAGGAACAGCGCCGATACTTTCGTCAGCAGCGCTGCGCCGGTCACGATGCCCAGCGCGACGGCGCGGCCCTGCCCCGGCCCATCGCGCTGCAAACGGAGCAGCGCGTAGAGCGTCGCCGTACCGAGGAAGATCAGCAGGTTGTCGTTGTTGAGCGTGGCGGACAGGTAGGCGAACTGCGGCCAGAAGGCGACCACCGCCAGCGCGATCATACGCCGGAATGCCTGGTCCGGGCCGGGCCACAGGAGCCGGAAGATCGCCGCACTGACCAGCAGCGTGCCCAATCCGAGCAGGACGGAGATCAGGCGCAGGCCGTGCACCGTGCGCGCCGTCTCGCTGGCCAATGCCGGGAAGCGCTCGGCGGCGGGATGGAGATACAGATTCTTGTTATCATTACCGGGTACGCCGATCAGGTACGGGTAGTAGGGGTTCAGACGCCCGTCGATGGCCGCGAAATCGCCATCCTGGGCCAGCGGCGCGAGCGGCCACAGCATCAGGTAATACAGCGGGGCCTGGTGAAACTGGCTGCGCGGGCGGCTGAGTGCATCGGGCAAGCCGCCGCCTTGCTGCACGGCCCGGATGTAGCGGTAATGCTCGATCTCGTCCGGCCCTTCAAAGATGGGGCCGGTGCTGAACAACAGCGCCAGCAGCACAAAGCCAGCCGCGATGCAGGCCACAATGACGCGCTCGGTTCTCACACAAGCTCCTGGGATAGTCGGTTCGCCGCTGACGCAGCACGATCATAACCGTTTTGGCAGGTGTATGGCCACGCGAGGTAGTGTTTTTCGCATGAGATACCGATGACGGCTCCCGATCGTTCGCGCCTGCGCGTCGTGATTCGCGGGGCGGTGCAGGGCGTTGGTTTTCGCCCGTTCGTCTACCGGCTCGCCGCAGACCTGGGCCTGCCCGGCTGGGTGATCAACTCGACCCAGGGCGTGTTCATCGAAGTCGAGGGCGACCGGGCGACGTTGCAGGACTTTTTACGCCGCCTGGAGACGGACAAACCGCCGCGCGCCTTCATCCAGAGCCTGGAACACGCCCTGCTCGACCCGGTCGGCTTTGTGAACTTCGAAATCCGGCACAGCGACGAGAGCGGACCACGCACCGCGCTGATCCTGCCCGACATCGCGACCTGCCCGGACTGCCAGCGCGAGATTTTCGACCCGGCGGACCGGCGTCACCGCTACCCGTTCACCAACTGCACGAACTGCGGCCCGCGCTACAGCATCATCCTGGCGCTGCCCTATGACCGGCCCAACACGACCATGCGCGGCTTCGTCATGTGCCCGGCCTGCCGCGCCGAGTACGAGAATCCGCTGGATCGCCGCTTTCACGCCCAGCCGAACGCCTGCCCGGTGTGCGGGCCGCAGCTTGCCCTGTGGAATGCGGCGGGCGAGACGCTGGCCGAGCGCGACGACGCCCTGCGCGCCGCCGAGCACGCCATCCGGCAGGGCCAGATCGTCGCCATCAAGGGCCTGGGCGGCTTTCACCTTGTCGTCGATGCGCGCAACGCCTACGCCGTGAACCGGCTCCGGGCGCGCAAGGGCCGCGAAGAGAAGGCGTTCGCCCTGATGCTGCCCGATCTGGATACGGCGGCGGCGCTGTGCCGCGTCTCGCCCGCCGAAGCGCGCCTGTTGCGCTCGCCGGAAGCGCCCATTGTGCTGCTCGAAAAGCGCGAGGCGGCGGGTGAGCTGCTCGCGGAAAGCGTCGCGCCGCGCAACCCGTACCTGGGCGTCATGTTACCCTACACGCCGCTGCATCACTTGCTCATGGCCGATCTGGGCGCTCCCATCGTCGCCACCAGCGGCAACCTGTCCGACGAGCCGATCTGCATCGACGAGCGCGACGCGCTGGAGCGGCTGGGCGGTATCGCGGATGTGTTCCTCGTGCACAACCGGCCCATCGCGCGCCACGTGGACGACTCTATCGCCCGCATCGCGCTGGACCGCGAGCTGATCCTGCGCCGGGCGCGTGGCTATGCCCCGCTGCCGGTCACGCTGCCGGAGCGCGCGGGGAGTTTCGCTGCGCCGGTCGTGGCGGTCGGCGCGCACCTCAAGAACACGGCGGCGCTGGCCATCGGGCGGGATGTGTTCGCCAGCCAGCACATCGGGGACCTGGAAACCGAAGGCGCGCTGATGGCCTTCCGGCGCGTGATCGCGGACCTGACGCGCCTGTACGACGCGCGACCGGGCCTCATCGCCGCCGATCTGCACCCGGATTACCTGTCCACGGCGGAAGCGGCGCGGCTGGCGGAACAATCCGGCGCGTCGCTCGTGCAGGTCCAGCACCATCACGCGCACGTGCTGGCCTGCATGGCCGACAATGACCTGCCGCCGGATACGCCTGTGCTCGGCGTGTCCTGGGACGGGACCGGCTACGGGACCGATGGCACGGTGTGGGGCGGCGAGTTCCTGACCGAAGGCGGCGAGCGGCTGGCGCATCTGGCGACGTTCCGGCTGCCGGGCGGCGAGAAGGCCATCCGCGAGCCGCGCCGCACCGCGCTCGGCATGTTGTACGCCGTCTTTGGCGAGAGCGCGTTGGACCGGGACGACCTGCCGCCGGTGGCCAGCTTCAGCCCCGCCGAGCGGGCCGTGTTGCGCGCCATGCTTGCTCGCGGGACCGGCGCGCCGCTCACGTCGAGCGCCGGGCGGCTCTTCGACGGCGTGGCGGCGCTCATCGGCCTGCGCCAGAAGCTCAGTTACGAGGGTCAGGCCGCCATGGAGCTGGAGTACGCGCTGGCCGGGATCACGACGGACGAATGTTATGATTATCAGGTAACAGACGTCACCAATCCCGATTTTTCAGGTGAACGTCATGTAAAATGGATCGTGGACTGGTCGCCCGCACTGCGCGCCGTATTGGACGACGTGCGGCAGGGCGTTGCTCCCGGCCTGATCGCCGCCCGCTTTCACAACACCCTGAGCGAGTGCATCGTCGCGGTGGCGCGGCGGGCCGGGCGCGCGCGCGTGATCCTGAGCGGCGGCGTTTTCCAGAACCGCGCCCTGCTGGAACGCACGGTCCGGCGGCTCGGAGCAGAAGGGTTTCGCCCATACTGGCACCAGCGTTTGCCGCCCAACGACGGCGGGATCGCGGTCGGGCAGGCGGTGGGCGCGTTGATTGGCTCGCAGCAAAGGAAGTAGCGCATGTGCCTGGCAGTTCCGGGGCAAATCCAGAGCATCAGCGGCGATGACCCGATGATGCGCCTGGGCAAAGTGAATTTCGGCGGCGTCGTCAAAGAGGTCAATCTGGCCTACACGCCCGACGCGCAGGTGGGCGATTACGTCGTAGTGCACGTCGGCTTTGCGCTCAGCATCGTGGACGAGGCCGAAGCGCAGCAGACCTTCGAGTACCTGCGCCAGATCGGCGAACTCAGCGAGCTTGAGGACGAAGAAACGGCATGAAGTACATCGACGAATACCGCGACGCTGACCTGGCGCGCGGCTACGCCGAGGCGCTGGCCCGCATCACCACCCGGCCCTGGACGATCATGGAAGTGTGCGGCGGGCAGACCCACGCCATCATGAAGTTCGGCGTGGACGAGCTTCTGCCAGAGCACATCACGCTGCTGCACGGCCCCGGCTGCCCGGTGTGCGTGACGCCGGTGGAACTCATCGACAAGGCGACCGACATCGCCGCCCGGCCCGATGTGATCTTCACCTCGTTTGGCGACATGCTGCGCGTGCCCGGCACACGCACCGACCTGCTGGCCGTCAAGGCCACAGGCGGCGACGTGCGCATGGTCTATTCGCCGCTGGACGCGCTCAAGCTGGCGAAAGCGAACCCGGACCGGCAAGTCGTGTTCTTCGCCGTCGGCTTTGAAACCACCGCGCCGGCCAACGCCATGGCCGTCTACCAGGCCAAACAACAGGGCGTGACGAACTTCTCCATCCTCGTCTCGCATGTGCTCGTGCCGCCCGCCGTCGAGGCCATCCTCTCGTCGCCGCGCAACCGGGTGCAGGGCTTCCTGGCCGCCGGGCACGTGTGCGCCGTGATGGGCTACGAAGAATACATCCCACTCGCCGCCAAGTACCGCGTGCCCTTCGTGGTGACCGGCTTCGAGCCTGCCGACATTTTGCAGGGCATCTACATGACGGTGCGCCAGCTTGAAGAGGGCCGCGCCGAGGTGGAGAACCAGTACGCGCGGGCGGTGAAGCGCGAAGGCAACCCGGCGGCAGTGCACATCATGCGCGAGGTGTTCGAAGTGCGCGCCCGCAAATGGCGCGGCATCGGCGAGATTCCGGCGAGCGGCTTCGGCCTGCGGCCCGACTACGCCGCCTTTGACGCCGAGTTGCGCTTTGACGTGGTGAATCTCACCGCCGAAGAGTCCTCGGAGTGCATCAGCGGCCTGATCTTGCAGGGCGAAAAGAAGCCCAACCAGTGCCCGGCGTTCGGCGTGCGCTGCACGCCCGAAATGCCGCTCGGCGCGACGATGGTGTCGTCCGAGGGCGCGTGCGCGGCCTATTACCGCTATCGCCGCGTGGAAACGGCCCCGGCGGGCGAGTCTGCATCATGAGCGACACGGAAAAGCCCGCCCTGGACCTCGATTTCAGCGCGTCGTGCCCGATTCCCATCGCCCAGTACCCGCAGGTGACGCTGGCGCACGGCAGCGGCGGCAAATTAACCCACCAGCTCATCGGCAAGATGTTCGCGCCCGCCTTCCGCAACGCCCAGCTGGATGCGGCGCACGACGG
>JADZBY010000604.1 GCA_020851855.1 Anaerolineae bacterium | reverse complement strand
TCGGCGGCGGTTGGCAGGCTGATCGACGCCATGTTCGTATCGGCTATTGATCACGGCGCTACCCCGCCCTCTGCGCTGGCGGCGCGCACCGCCGCCAGCACGGGCGCGCCCTTCAATGCGGCGCTGGCAGCGGGCATCCTGAGCATCAACCAGCACCACGGCGGCGCGATTCAGGATAGCATGGACATGATCGCCGAGGCGTTGGAGCACGCCCACGCCGAAACGTGCGACGCCGCGACCGCCGCAGCGTGGCTGGTATCGACGTACAAAGCCAGCAAGCGCCGCCTGCCGGGCTTCGGCCACCGCCTGCACACCGACGATCCACGCACCGCCCGGTTGATGACGCTGGCCGAGTCGGACGGGCTGGCCGGTGAGCACTGCGCCATGCTGCGCGCCATCGAGGCTGCCCTGGCGGCGGGCGGCAAGCGGCTGCCCATCAACGTGGACGGCGCGATGGCGGCCCTGTTGCTTGACATCGGTGTTCCGAGGGCGCTGGGCAACACCTTCTTCATGATCGCCCGTGTGCCGGGCCTGATCGCCCAGATTCACGAGGAAAAGACTCGCGAGCGGCCCATGCGCGCCATCCATCCCAGCGATCACGAGTACGACGGACCGCCGCCGCGTGAGGTATGATCCCGGCGGCATGTTGAGCGCGCGGCCCGGCGCATGCCGCCGCGCATCGTTGGGATCACACGGCAAGCGTTAGTACATCCACTTGGTGAGGATTCAGGCTTATTTCCCCCACCCCAACCCCTCCCCCATGAAGAGGGAGGGGCCAAGCGAGCCGGTGTTTCCCTTCCCCTCTTGATGGGGGGACGGGCAGGGTTAGGGGGTGTTCTTTCCTTGTCGGGGTATTAGGTGAGGTATCGACCATGTCCGTTCCGCCCGATTACGAAACGCGCGTGTATGCCGGAGTCCTGGGCAAGATGATCGGCGTCTACCTGGGCCGTCCCTTCGAAGGGTGGACCTACGAGCGCATCCTGGAGACGCTGGGCGAGATCACCTACTATGTGCACGACCAGCTCGGCGCGCCGCTCATCGTCACCGACGACGACCTGACCGGCACGTTCACCTTTCTGCGCGCCCTGCCCGATCACGGCAACCGTCGCGATCTGACGCCTGCACAGATTGGCGAATCGTGGTTGAACTACATCATCGAGGGCAAGACAATCCTGTGGTGGGGCGGCCTGGGATATGCCACGGAACACACTGCTTATCTGCGCCTCAAGCGCGGCGTGCGCGCCCCGGAGAGCGGCTCGATGGCCCGCAATGGCAAGACCATTGCCGAACAAATCGGCGCGCAGATTTTCATCGACGGTTGGGCGATGGTCGCGCCCGACGACCCGCCCTTTGCCGCCGAGCTGGCCCGCCGAGCGGCGAGTGTGAGCCATGACGGCGAGGCGGTGCACGCGGCCATGCTCTGGGCGGCAATGGAGTCGGCGGCGTTCGTAGAGTCCGACCTGATGCGGCTGATGGACACGAGCCAGTCGGTCATCCCGCGCGATAGCCTGATCCGCCATTTGATGGATCAGATTCGTGAGAAGCACGCTATGGAGCCAGATTGGCGCGCCGCCCGCGCCTGGCTGGCCGCGCATTACGGCTATGACAAGTATCGCGGGGCGTGCCATGTCGTGCCCAACCACGGCGTCATGCTCCTGAGCCTGCTCTACGGCGAGGGCGATTTTTGCCGGACGCAGACCATCGTGAACACCTGCGGCTGGGATACCGACTGCAACGCGGGCAATGTCGGCTGTCTCCTGGGCATCCGGGGCGGGCTGGCAGCCTTTGAGGGCGGTCCTGACTGGCGCGGTCCACTCGCAGACCGGCTGTACCTGTCCAGCGCGGAAGGTGGGCGCGGCATTACCGATGCGCTGCGTGAGTCGTACTTCGTGGTGAACAGTGGACGGGCGTTGGCCGGGCTGCCGCCTGTGTTGCCCAAGGATGGGGCGCGTTTTCACTTCTCGCTGCCGGGAAGCGTCCAGGGCTTCACCGCCGCCGATCCGGCCCGCTGCACGGTGGAGAATGTCGCCGCGCCGTGGCAGCCTGAGCAGCGCTGCTTGCGGATAAGCGGCCAGGGCGGCGGGCGCGCGTTCACGCCCACCTTCATCCCGCCAGAGGCGATCCACATGAAAGGATACGCCCTGCTCGCCGCGCCAACCCTCTATCCGGGCCAGGTGGTGACGGCAAGCGTCATCGCCGGCGATGCCCCGGCGGCGGTGGGCCTGTATCTCGACGTTTACGGCGACGGCGATGCGCTCGTCGGCCTCGACGGCCCATCCAGCACGTTGGGCGCGGCTGAATCCGGTGTCCTGGAGTGGATCGTGCCCGACACGGACGGCGCGCCCATCGCCCGCATTGGCCTGAAGGTCGATGGCGCGGTTTATGTGGACCGCCTGACCTGGAACGGCGCACCGCGCACGACCTTCAAGCGCGCGCCGGGCAGCATGTGGCGGCGGGCGTGGGTCGATGGCGTGTACCGTGTCCGCGACTCGGTGGACTACCCGTTCATGATCAGCCAGAACGACGGAACCGGCCTGCTGATGACCGGCGCGAGCGATTGGCGCGACGTTCAGGTGAGCGCCGCTATCAGCCCGGCGCTGTGCAAGGCCGCCGGGTTGGCTGTGCGGGTGCAAGGGCTGCGCCGCTTTTACGGGCTGTTGTTGTGCAGCCACGGCAAAGCGCGGCTGGTGCGTGGGCCAGAGAGCGTGCTGGCCGAATGCGCGTTCGACTGGGAATATGATCGTGAGTATCCGATGCGGCTGGCGGCGCACGGCGCGCGCATCCAGGGCTGGATCGACGATCAGCTTGTGTTCAGCGTCGAGGATGAAGCGTACCTCGACGGCGGCATCGCACTGGTCGTCGACGAAGGCAGCCTGGCCGCAGGCGAGATTCACGTGGCATAGGCGGCCCGAGTCCCACGGGACTCTTCCCCCGCCAGCGCGACCGACTCTGCGGCGACTTTTCCGAACCTTAACATTCATCCCACAATCTCCTAACAATTCCGGATTAGCCTCGCTCCCGTGGCACGGCTGTCTTCACAACCGGGAGAGAGTGAGATATGTCGAAACGCAGTTCCCTCTTCGTACTGCTCCTGGCGCTGGTCATCGGGCTGTCCGTCGCGGCCCCGGCCACCGCCCAGGGCGAAAAGACCGATATTCCTGTGTGGGTCGCCTTTGATGATTACCGCCTGGATTGGGCCAACGACGTCGCGGCGGCGTTCAACGAGCAGTTCCCGCAGTACAACGTGGTGATCACGGGCGGGCGCAGCTACGAGACGGTCTTTGCCGAAGCAGCGCTGGCCGCCGAGCAGGGCACACTGCCCGCCGTCGTGCAGTTCTTTGAAGCGGGCACACAGGACGCGCGTGACAGCGGCCTGTTCAAGCCGGTTCAGGTAGCCGTCGGGGATCGGACCGAGATCAACGGCCTGCCGGTCAATTTCGATGACTTCATCGGCCCGGTGCGCGCCTATTACACGCTGGATGGCCAGTTCAGCTCTATGCCGTGGAACGCCTCGTCGGCTATCCTGTTCTCGAACATGAATTACCTGAACGCCGCCGGCATCGAGACGCCGCCTGCCACCTGGGGCGAAGTGACCGCCGCGTGCGAGAAGATCATGGCGCTGGACGACGCGCCGGAATACTGCTTCACCTTCCCCAACCACGGCTGGTTCTTCGAGCAGTGGCTGGCCGCACAGGACGGGCTGTACGCCAACAACGGCAATGGGCGTGAAGCGCGCGCCACCGAAGTGGTGTTCAACAGCGATGCGGGCGTGGCCGTGCTCGAATGGCTGGACTCCCTGATGGAGAAGGGCTACCTGTACTACAGCGGCGCGCAGGGCGGCGAGTCGTGGGCGACTGTCGACCAGGCGTACCAGACGCAGCAGGTCGCCATGGCCGCGTACAGCAGTTCGGACACGACCGTCTACACCAAGATGGGTGAAGAGAACGGCTTCACGACGCTGGCGTCCTTCCTGCCCTATAACGAGGCAACGGGCTGGACCGGCAACCTGATCGGCGGCGCGACGCTGTGGCTGTCCGAGGGGCTGGCCCCCGAAGTCGAAGAGGGCGCGCTGACCTTCCTGCTGTTCCTCACCGACACGGAAAACGCCGCCGCGTGGCACAAGCTGACCGGCTACGTGCCGATCCGCCAGAGCGCCATCGACATGCTGACAGGCGAAGGCTGGTTCGAGGCCAACCCCAACCAGACCGTGGCCGCGCAGCAACTCGCCACCAGCACGATCACCCCGGCCACCAGCGGCGTGATCATGGGCGGCCTGCCCGCCGTGCGTAATCTCGTCACGGGAGCTATCGACCGGGTGCTGCTCACGGACGAGGATCCGCGCGCCGTGCTCGATCAGGCCGCAGCCGAGGCGAACAAGGTCGTTGAAGAGTACAATCTGCTGAACACGCCCGAATAAGGCGACCTTGCGCCCAGACTTCCGTGCGGCAGGGGCAGCGTGGCCTGACCGGCCCTGCCTCTGCCGCACCCGGAGAGCCACGGCATGACCCTATCCCCGGCCTTCATCACCCTCACCGGCGCTCTGATCGGCGCTGTGCTCTTGGCTTTCGCCTTTCGACGCACCCGGATCAATGCCCTGCTCGGCGCGGGGCTGGGCCTGCTGAGCGGCGCGCTCGGATCGGCGCTGTTCATGGTCCCGCTCGGTTACTGCACCTTCGAGGCAGAGCGCAGCGATCTGGACCGGCTGGTCGGCGGCGTGCTGGTCGCCGTGGGTGTGGTGCTGGTCAGCGCACCGGCGCTGTGGATCGCGCCGCGTCTGTTGCGCGGCCAGCGCCTGACCGAGCCGCCGCAGTCCACGCAGGGCGTATTTCGAAGCCACTGGCTGCCCTGGCTGCTGCTCGTGCCCACACTGGCCATTCTGCTGCTATTCCTGTACTACCCGTCCGTCGAGACGCTGCGCCTGTCCACCCGGCTGGCCCGGCTCGGCGCGCGCCGCGAAGCGTTCGTGTGCGTGGACAATTTCACGCGCTTAATCGGCAACGCCGACTATCTGGCCATCGTGTTCCGCACGCTGTGGATGTCCGTGGCCATTGTCGGCCTCAGCATGGGGCTGGCGCTGATGGTCGCCATGGCGGCCTACCTGCCGATTCGCGGCGCGACGATCTACCGCACGCTGCTCATCTGGCCCTACGGCATTTCTCCGGCGGTGGCGGGCATTATCTTCCTGCTCATGTTCAACCCGTCGGGCGGCATCATCAATCATTTCCTGGGCGACTGGCTGGGCATCAAGCTCGGCTGGACGAACGACCCGGCGGTCGCGCCCTGGACGATCATCCTGGCCAGCGTGTGGAAGTCCATCGGCTTCAACATCCTGTTCTACATCGCCGGGCTGCAAAACGTGCCCAAAGACCTGCTCGAAGCGGCATCCATCGACGGCGCAAACGCGGTGCAGCGCTTCCGCAACGTGCTGATCCCGATGCTCTCGCCCATCACCTTCTTCCTGATCGTGACCAACGTGACGTACGCCTTCTTCGAAACGTACGCCACCATCGACTACCTGACGCCCGGCGGCGGGCCGCTCGGCTCGACCACGACGATGATGTACGACGTGATCCGGGTCGGCGTGACGAACAACGACCTGGGCAAAGCCGCCGCGCAATCCATTGTCCTGTTCATGCTGGTCATCGGCCTGACGTGGCTTCAGTTCCGAGCCGGTGGTCGCCGTGTAACGTATGGAGCGTGAGCCGTGACGAGTATCTCCGCCGAGCGCGCATCCCGTCCCCAGGTACAGGACGTGGCGCATGGGCGCATGTTGCCGCCCTGGGTCCCGAAACGGCTCCACATCCACGTTTTCCTGATCGTGGTGTGCTTCATCCTGGGCATCCCGCTGTTCTATTCGTTCATCGTGGCCACACAGAGCAACGCCGAGGTGTTCCGTTACCAGTTCTGGCCGGGCAACAACCTTGCCAACAACTGGGACGTCGTCATCAACGCGCGCCATCTGCACACCTACGTGCTGAACAGCATCGTGGTGGCCATCGCCATCACCGCCGGCAAGACGGTGCTCTCACTTCTGGCCGGGCTGGCGTTCGTGTACTTCCGCTTTCCGGGCAAATGGCTGGTGTTCAGCTTCATCCTGATCACGCTGATGATGCCCACCGAAGTCCTGATCATCGCCCTGTTCCGCTTCGTGAACAGCCTGGGCATCGCCAACTCGTATCTGGCGCTGATCGTGCCGTTTCTGGCCAGCGCCACGGGCACGTTCCTGTTCCGGCAGCACTTCAGCAACATCCCGGCTGAGCTGGCCGAAGCGGCGCAGCTTGACGGCGCGAATCCGATGCAATTCCTGTGGCGGGTGCTGATCCCGATGAGCTGGAATACGATTGGCGCGCTGGCCGTGGTGCAGTTCGTGTACGCCTGGAACATGTACACGTGGCCGAACCTTATCATCTCCGACGATACGCTCAACGTGGTGCAGGTCGGCATCGGGACGCTGCGCGCGGGCGACAGTGGCCTGCAATTCGGGCCGCTCATGCTCGGCTCGGTCATCGCCAGCATCCCGCCCGTGCTGGTGTTCATCCTGCTCCAGCGCCAGTTCATGAGCGGCTTCTCGCTCTCCCGCGATAAGTAGGCTGTCGGCGCGGATGGATGATCCGCGCATGTTCATGGGGATCGTCTGGCTCGCCGGGCGCGGATGGATGACTCGCACATGTTCGTGGGGATCGTCTGGCTCGCCCGGCGCGTCAGTCCTACAGCCAGATGGTCGCGCCTTGTGTTCTCCGCCAGTTGTCAAATCTGGTATCCTGCATCATAATACGTGATGCAGCATGACAAAATGCTGCTTAGACGATCCTGGCTGGTTGGATGGAACTCACTCCTCGCGCGCGAAAGGGTCCCGATCACAGGGATGTGCGCGAGATTGTTCTCGGCGTTATCCCAGGTGTGCAACATGCTAGTCTGAGCTAGTCCACTGCCGTCTGGTCGCCGGGACATTGCCGTAGAAACGCATGGTGTCCGCCTTCTTTTGCAGGCTAGTGTGTGTTGAAGGCGCTCATGAGGCACATCGATGACCGGTTCGAATGACATCTGTCGCGCGGTAATGCCGCAGTTCTGCGACATCTCGCTGCTTGCTGATGAGCGGCCTGCGCATGGGTGTGCTCGTTGGGCGGGCGCTGGTGCAGTGAAGTGACGCCAGGGCCTTGCCTTCGTAGCCATCCGTAGCGTGGCCAACAACCCGGCCGTCAACCGTTTGTACGGCATCTCCTAACTGAGTCTCCTGTGCCACTCCAGCCGTGGTTGTCTGACGACGGCTTTTTTCGTTCCTGGGAATTGCCGCCTGCGTCTTCATGGTGAACTATCATGCCAGGGAGTAGTGTCGCACATGGAATCGCTACTCGTAGTCCTCATTGTCGATGCCGTGCTGCTGGCGGTCATGGTGGCCGGGCTGATTGTCTTCGGGCGGCGCTACCGTAAGTCGCTCGCGGAAGAGCAAGAGCGCGCGCTGGCCGACCGACGCCGGCTAGTCGAAGAAGAATCCAGCCGCATCCTCTCCGAGGCGGACGCGCGCGCCAAACAGCTTGAGCTGAAGGCCAAAGACGACGCGCTGCGCCTGACCAACGAGTCCGAAGACCAGATCAAGAAGCGCCGCCTCGAGGTTGACCGCGAGGTCGAGCGCCTGGACCGCCGCCGCGAAGAGATCGACCGCCGCGCCGAGCGCCTCGACGCCCGCGAGCGGGACATGAACAAACGCCAGAGCGCCATTGACAAGCGCAAGCAAGAGATCGACAAACTCGTAGAAGACCGCCGCGCCGAACTGGAGCGCGTGGCGCAGATGACGCGCGACGAGGCGCGCGCCCACCTCTTGAGCCTGGTGGAGAGCGAAGCCCGTAACGACATGGCCCGCAAGATGCGCGAGGTGGACGAGGAACTGAAGGCCGAAGCCGACCGCCGCGCCCGCGACGTGATCGCGCTCGCCATCCAGCGCATCGCCTCGGAACAGGTCAGCGAACTGGCCGTCAGCGTGGTCAGCTTGCCGTCCGATGAGATGAAGGGCCGCATCATCGGGCGCAACGGGCGCAATATCCGCGCCTTTGAACAAGCCACCGGCGTCGATGTGGTGGTGGACGACACGCCGGAAGCGGTCACGCTGTCCAGCTTTGACCCGGTCCGGCGTGAAGTGGCCAAGCGCGCGCTCGGTAAGCTCGTGCTCGACGGGCGTATTCACCCGGCGCGCATCGAAAAGCTCGTGGACGATGCCCGCAAGGAAGTCGAGAAGGTCATCCGCGAGGAAGGCGAGAACGCGGCCTATCAGGCGGGCGTGCCGGGCCTGCATCCCGAGGTGCTCAAACTGCTGGGCCGCCTGAAATTCCGCACCAGCTACGGCCAGAACCAGCACGCGCACAGCATCGAAACGGCGCACCTGGCGGGCATGATCGCCGCCGAACTTGGCGCGGACGTGGCCACCTGCAAGATGGGCGGCTTGCTCCACGACATCGGCAAGGCCATCGACCACGAGGTCGAGGGCACGCACGCCATCATCGGCTCGGAGTTCTGCCGGCGCTACGGCGTGAACGAGCGCGTCATCAACTGCATCGCCAGCCACCATCACGAGGTGGAGCAGGAATACGTCGAGGCGATCATCGTCGAGGCGGCGGACGCCATCAGCGGCGCGCGGCCCGGCGCACGGCGCGAGAGCCTGGAAACGTACATCAAGCGCGTGCGCACGCTCGAAGACATCGCCAACTCGTTCTCCGGCGTGGAGCAGAGCTACGCGCTTCAGGCGGGGCGTGAGGTGCGCGTCATCGTCCGGCCCGACGTCATCGACGATCTGGCCGCCATGCAGCTTGCCAAAGAGATCGCGCGCCGCATCGAGGAGTCGATGCAATATCCGGGCCAGATCAAGGTCCAAGTGTTGCGCGAGACGCGCGCCATCGATTACGCGAAGTGATTCACATCGATTGCAGCGCCTGGACCTGAAGGTCCAGGCTGAAACGGCGAAGCCCTGCGGGCTATGGATGCGTAGGCATTCCAGCCCATCAGGGCTTTGACCATTCAGCCCGGTCGCTTCAGCGCCGGGCGCGTCAGACGATCCGTATCAATACGTCAGAATCTATCAGCGCGTGGCTTTTCCCCGCCCTTACTCGTTCTTTTTCCCCACCGAGCGCCGCACGAAGGACAGGAACGGGTACACGAGTTGCACGGCGCGCGTCTGGCCGCTGACCAACGCTGCCTCGTTGGCGACTTCAAAATCGCGGTGCATGTTCTGCACGATGGCGATCTGCCCCATGACCGGCTCGGCAGAGAAGAGCATGACCGCCGTGCTGTGCGCGCCCGGCGTGAACAGCAGCCAGCTTTGCCCGACCTGCCGCGTGACCGTCTCGGCGCTGCCAAACTGCTGGACGCGCGCCGCCAGATCGGCGCACGCGCCGATGATCTCCGATATGGGCAGGTCAAGCTCCCCGATCACTTCCAGAATCTCGCCGGTAGCGTGGTAATAGACCACGGCGGCGCGCGCCAGCGCTGTGAACTGGCGGCGGATGGCGATAGTTTCGCCCGACTCCAGCGCTTTGGGTGTGGGCTGGTTCATCTGGTCCAGCAGCCCGGTGGCCAGGTTGATCTGCGCCTGGTAATGCGCATAGATTTTGTAGAACTGGTCGCGATTGATCTCGCCCGCCGCGAACTCGTCGGCAAGCTGGCGCATCTTCCCGCGCACCTGATCGATGACAGCCCTGGGGTCCAGCGGTTGTTTGGCGTTTGCGTTCGCTTCGGGCGACATAAGAAAAAGCGACCACCTTGGAGACGCAGACAGGGCGCGCTGCACGGCCACTCACGCCCACCACTGCGCGCCCACATTCACCTTCACACATCGGATGGCGCGAGAGCATAGCGCGAAGGCAGGCTGCGCGCCACCCGTGCAGCGGAAAAGTTCCACTAACGCGGCAGGTTGTTCAGCAGCACAATCAGCGCCGCCAGGTTGAGCACAGCCAGCAGCGCCGTGGTGATGATCAGGACTGGCCCGGCTTTTTCTCCCGACGCGCCAAGCTGAATGTCGGCGGGAATGGCCTTGAATAGCCCGGCAGACGGCATCGCGCCCGCCGAACTGCCCAGCACCACGTCGCGCCCACCCATGAACGGGTTCGCGGCGTCCCAGCCGCCCGCGTGCAGGGCAAACGCGCCTGCGTCTACCGTCTCGACGCCGTCCGGCTCGGCGGCTGCTTCGTCCTCGTCCGTGAAGCGCAGATCGTCATAATCGGTGGCCGGGCTGGCAGCGCGCGGGGCTTGTGGCGGCATGGCGGGCGGCGCGGATGGCTCCAGGCTTGCGCTGAAACTGCCAAAGGACGGCGCGCCAGCGTTGCCAGGCGTCGAATCGGGCTTGAACGTCTCGACCGGGTTGTACGAGTCAAATGGGCTGGCTGCATCGAAGCTGAACGGCTCTGCCGTCTCTTCATCGGGCGTGGTGAACGGGCCGGACGCCACGTTGAAGATGTCCTCGGTGAAGACGGAGTTGGGCGATGCGCCACGGCTGCCGTTTGTCACGCCGATGGGCAAATTGGCCACCCACTGATCGTACTCTTCGTCGGACGGCAGCGCCGAGCGCCGCCCGGTCTGGGGTGCGGTCGGCGCAGGCCCCCATTCCACGCTGCTCACCGAGCGGGACGAGTCGGGCGGCGCGCTGGTCCAGGGGTCCGGCTCGTAGGCGTCCCCATACGGGTTGGGCGGCGGTTCGGAGAAGGGCGAGTTGGCGAAGGGATCAGGCGGCGGCGGGGCAGGCGCGCCGGGTCGGGCCGGGGGCGACGCACTCAGGCGCGCCCGGACGGCGGCGATGCCCTTCTGCGCCTTCGGATTCTCCGGGTTGACCGTCAGCACGTTTTCCAGGCAGGTGAGCTGTTCTTCGAGCGTATCCACGCAGCCGCTCAGCCACAGCCACGCCTGCTCGTGGTACTCGTCGATGGCGAGGGCCTGTTCAAGTATCTGCCGCGCCTCTGCCCTGCGGTTGGCTTTGATGGCGGCGACTGCCTGTTGCACCATTGCGTCGACGTTGGCCATAAATCAATCTCCGAGGCGGCCCCAACTGTGCCTTGAATCATACCACAAGCGGCGCAACTGAGCAGGCGGACCTGTCTGCCCGGTTGCGGACTGCATGGCTATCGCATCAAAAGCCACGGGGAGCGCCCCACGCTGAAGCATGGGGCTGAAGCTACCAAGCCCTGCCGGGCTGAGGACGGCATTCCAGCCCAAAGGGCTTTGTATATTCAGCCCGGTCGCTTCAGCGCCGGGCGGCGCACCGCATCTCCGCCCCACTCGCTTTAACGTGTCTGCCCTGGTAAGGCCCGTTTCCAGTATTGAGTCTGCCGCTGTGGCGCGGTATAATGCCCCGACCGAGGGGCGTAGTGAGCACACCGGATTTCGAGAGTAACCCGAACGAGCAACGCGTCGTCGTTCACCCCTGCCTTCGCGCTGCCAGCACAGAGCACCCGACACCCGCATGACTACCCGTTTCTGGGCCATCGCTGATACGCACCTGTCTTTCGGCAAACCGCGCGATATGGCGCGCTTCGGCGAGCGCTGGGTCAATCATACCGACGCGCTGTCGGCGGCATGGCGGGCGCGCATCGCCCCTGACGACGTGGTGCTACTGCCGGGCGATGTGTCCTGGGCGCAATCGGCGCGCGCTGTCCAGCCCGATCTGGACTGGCTGGCGGCATTGCCCGGCCAGAAGGTGCTTTTGCGCGGCAACCACGATCACTGGTGGAAGGACGCAGCGCTGGCCCGCTCGCTGGCCTCGCCGCTCGGCCTGCACGTGCTCGAAGGCGACAGCATATCCTTTGACGGCGCGATTGTGGCCGGCGCGATGGGCCACCTTGCCCCGGATGATCCGTTTTACAAGAAGGACCCGAAGAAGGATCGCTACACGCGCGAACTGGGCCGGCTGGAGCGCGCCCTGGAGCACGCCCGCGCGCAACGCCAGCCCGGACAGGCGCTTTTGCTCATGATGCACTTTCCGCCCTTCACCAGCGACGGCAAGCGCACCGCCTACGCCGACCTGATCGCCCGGCACAGGCCATCGGTGTGCGTCTACGGCCATCTGCACCGCCCGGTCGAGTGGGAAATCGCCCGCGATGGCGAGCATGAGGGCGTGCACTTCATGCTGGTCGCTTCCGATTACCTGTGCATGACGCCGCGCCTGATCTGGCCGCCCGACGCTGCCGCTCCATCCATGCCCCAACCGGCGGCGAACGCCGCGCAGGCTGCCGACTGATGGGCATGAGCGGGGAAAATCCGCCGTGGGAATGACGTATTTCCGGCTGCCCGGCGAGGCCTTTGAGGCGCTGCGCCCATTGATCGAGGCGCACGAGGCGGACATTGTCGGGCCGCGCGCGCGGGGCTATTGGTTCGACTATCCCGACGAGTACGATTACGCGGGCGCGCGCCGCGTGGCCAAAGCGCTTGAAGAGGCGGGCGCACGATCCGGCGGCGAGCGCCTTGACCTGTCCGAGGTCCAGGCGCACGCGCTGGCCATCCTCGAAATCGAGATGCCGCCCGACAACCGTCCCTTCCCGCCGTCTTTGTTCCTCTCCAGCGCCGGTCCGGCGGGCGTGCGCAAGCACCTGAACGCCGCCCGTAAGGCGCTCGGCCCGGATGCGGAGATGGCAGCGGCGCACGTTGGCGTGCAGGGCAGCGACCGCCGTGTCGCGGGGTATCTGAAGAAGCAGGTGCGCCACCTTCGTGAGGCGCTGCCGTTGGTCTGGGCCTTCTACGAGCGCGCCGCCGAAGCCGGTGAGGCCGTGCTGGCCATCGACCTGCGCGCGCGCGACCTGATCGAGCCGGACCCCGCCGAACGGGTGCGCGACTGGGACACGGGAGACTGACGGCTGTGGATGGGATGCATTATTCGTCACGCTGGCGGGTTATCGGGCACGAATGGGCCATCGAGCACCTGACGCGCAGCCTGAACGCGAACCGCTTGCGCCATGCTTACCTCATCACCGGCGCGGCGGGCATCGGCAAGACCACCTTCGCCTGGGCGCTGGCGCAGGCAGTGAGCTGTCTGGCCGACGAAGGCCGCCCGTGCGGCGTGTGCCGCGCTTGCACGTTGGTGGCGCACAACAACTACGCCGACTTCAACCTGATCGAGTCGGACGCCAGCCGCCTGAAGATCGAACAGATCCGCGACATGCAGCGCGTTCTGGCGCTCCGGCCCGTCGAAGGGCGCTACCGCGTCGTGCTGCTGCGCCGCTTCCACGAGGCGACGCCCCAGGCCATGGATTCGCTGCTCAAGACGCTCGAAGAACCGCCGCCCTATGTGCTGCTCCTGCTCACCGCCGACGCCACCGAGTCGCTTCTGCCGACCATCCGCTCGCGTTGCCAGCCCATCCGGCTCCGGCCACTGCCCACGCCGGTCGTGCGCCACGCCCTTGAGGCGCAGTTTGGCGCGGACCCGGAGCGCGCGGCGCTGTTGGCGCAGCTTTCCGGCGGGCGCATGGGCTGGGCAGTGCGCGCCCTTCAGGATGAGTCGCTGCTGGACAGGCGCAACGAGTGGATCGAGAAGCTGGAAAATGCGCTGGGCATGACGCGGGCAGGCCGGTTTGCGCTGGCCGAAGCGCTCAGCCGGGACAAGAGCGCGCTGGAGCCGCTGCTGGACCTGTGGCAGAGTTACTGGCGCGACGCCATGCTGCTCGGTTACAGCGCCACGACGCCCATCACCAACCGCGACCGGCAAAACAGCCTGGGCCAGATTGCGCGCAGCATCAGCGTGGACGAGGCGCACCACGCGCTGACCGCCATCCGGCGCACGCAGCGCTACCTGAAGCAGAACGTCAATCCCCGGCTGGCGCTGGACGTGCTGATGCTGGACATGCCGCGCGTGCGCGTGTATCCTGCGCCGCCAGGACCGGGCGACTGACCAGCGACGAGGGGTGAAATGCCCTTACAGGTTCGCGGGTAGCGGCTTCTGGCCGTTGTTGATCGCCGAGAGCGCCGATTGGGCGGGGGAGAAATTGCGGTTGAACTGCAGGGTGTGCTCCAGATCGGCGCGCCCCTGCTCGGCCATGCCCAGCGCCAGATAGGCGATGCCGCGATAGTAGTACGCCTCTTCGATATACGGAATCTGGTTGATGACCGCGTTGGCCAGATCGACCACCGTCCGGTAATCCCCGACGTTGTAATAGGCCACGAACGGCCCAAACTGATACCACAACATGCGCCACGGCAAGCCGTTGCCGATGCTGCGCGCCCGGTCAAAGGCGACGGCAGCCTGCTGCCACTGTTCGAGCATGGCGTAACTGCTGCCCGCGTTGAACCAGGCAAATGCGTCGTTCGGGTCAAACTGGGCCTCTTGCAGCGCCCGGTTAAGCGCCTCGGTGGCGTTCTGGCGCGCATCCCAGGCCGTGCCGAGAACGCCCTGGAGCCGCGCTTCCTGGTCGACGTTGTAGATGACCATGTACAGGCGGTTGAAATGCTTCCAGAGCCGGTCGAGATCGGTGTACGGCTCCGGCCTGCCCGTGCCGTCGGGGCCGTTGCTCAGGTACGAATCGAGCACGAGCATGTTCCCGGCCAGATCATCCCAGCCGATGACGGTCTGGTAGTGGCCGAGCCACTGCCCATCGGTGTGATCGTACAAGCCCGTTTCGATGATCACGCCGAACCCGGCAAAGACCAGGCGGCGCAACAGCTCCAGGTCGCCGTTGACGCGGGCCACGGCGCGCAGGCCGGTGTTCTGGTTGACATAGGCGGCCATCTGCCACGGGCTGACGTTCGCATCGTTGTAGTTGGGCTTGAGCCAGCCCGCCGTCTGATCCTGCGTCACGCCGGGCAGCCCGGCAGCCTGCAAGCCCATGACGAGGTTCGCGGGGCCGCAGTTGTTCCAGCCCTGCCGCTCGCGCTGCACGCTGCTCAGTTTGTAGCTGGCGGGCAGCGGCTCGGTGGTCGCGGTCGGAAGGACGATGGTCGGCGTAGCGCGTGGCGTGGCGGTGGCGGGCGGCTGGCCAAGCTGCAAGAAGGCGGTGGCCGTTTGTGCGCCGACCATGCCCAATACCGGCGTGGGTGGGAAAGCGGCCATGTCGGGCTGGGAAACAACCGGCGCTTGTGGGTTCACGTCGCCCTGCGCATTCATCAGCATGGCGGCGGCCAGCGCGGCGCGCGTCGGTTCCAGGGTGGGCAGCACTTCGAAGCGCGGGTCGCGGGTGGGAACCCAGGCTTCGAGCACCGGGATGCGGGCGGCGAGGCGGCGTTGGGCTTCGTCCGGCAGGCCACGGAAGGCGAGTGGGGCGGTGAAGGCCGTCAGCCCGCACATGCCAACGCAGGCCATGAGCAGCACCAGCATACAGCCCCACTGCCAGACCAGCGCCCGACCGTAGCCGGGCACAGCGGAGCGCGCGGGTCGGGCCATGGCGGGCAGCCCATGCGCCGCCACACTCGTGCGGTGGCGCAACTGCGTGCGCGTCGCCTGGCCTTCCGCGTAGCCGTAGCCGACGACGGGATAGGTGCGCCTGCGGGAATAACTCGGACGCCGGGACACGGGTCGAACAGCCGCTCCTCTTCCGGTACGTTAGCCGGACTTTACCAGCAAGACTGGCTCAGGGCAAGGGACGCTCACCACGTTCCCATGTTCTGCGGCGGACCAGGGCATAGGCTGCCACGGCGATGCCCAGGCCGATTCCGCTCCAGTTCGCGGCCAGATCGCCGAGCGTCGCCTCGCGCCCCGGCACGACATGCTGGCCCAGTTCCGTGATCAGGCTGAAGACCAGCCCGCCGCCCAATACGCCGAGCGCCGTCCGCGACAGGCTCGCGGCGCTCAGGTCCTTGTTGCTATTGTTGTTGCCGTACACGGCGCGCAGCCACAGGCCGCTGAGCGCGCCGAACAGGACGAAATGCCCGACTTTGTCGGTGAGTTCGCCCAGGAAGGTGGGCGGCGTCTTCATCGACGGCCACCACATCAGGACGATGATCAACGCCGTCCAGATCAGGGCCAGCGCCCAGCGGACGCGGGGCCGGTTGAGAAACGCAAGGGCAGCAATGAAGATTCGTGGCATGATGTGTCGTCGCTCGCTCAGGCAGATGTTTGCAACGGCTCGCCCATGAGCAGCGCCGCCCGTTCCAGCAGCGCGGCGACCTGGTCGGGGCCGAAGCCCTTCTGTACGAAATAGCGTTCCAATAGCTCCACGTCCGACAGGCTGTCCGCGCTGCTGCCCAGCCGGGCACGGCTGCCGCGCTCCACCTCTTTCTTGATGGCGGCGATGGCGTCCACACCGGCTTCTCGCAGCATGGCGGCGATAGCCTTGTCCTGCAAGCGCCCTTCGCCTTCCACGTCGGTCTGCACGATCAGGCGCACGATGGCCCCCTCGAGGTGGGCATCGCCGATGGCGGCGGCCACACGCTGCATCGGGTCCAGATCGGCCCGGCAGTCGATGCGCAGTGTGACGAACGGGCGGCAGTCGACCGGCACGAACTGCCAGCGTGTGTTGCCGCGCTCCAGCTCGACCCAGCAGAAGCCCTTCGAGTCGCCTTCTTCGCCAAAGTCGATGCGCTCGATATTGCCGCTGTACACGACGGGCGGCGCGCCCTTGCGAGTGGCGGTCAGGTTCTGGTGGCGGTGGATGTGGCCGAGCGCGACGTAGTCCCAGGCCGGGTCGGCCAGTTCGCTCAGCGGCACACGCACGTCGCGCCCGATCATAACACTCTGCTCGCTGCTCAGCGTCGCGCCCAGCACGGAGAAATGCCCGACCAATACGCGCGGGATGGCCGGGTCGGGGCACGCGCGCGCCTCGTCGGCCAGCCGGATCAATTCGAATTGCAGCCGCCGTTCAAGCTCTTCGTCCACCTGGGCAATGGTCAGGCCCTGCACATCCTCTTGCCCCAGGATTTGTGTGCGCAGCGGGTACGGCGCGGTCCCGACCAGCACCGGTCCGTTGGCGGTGTGCACCGTCCACAACTCGTAGTTGTCCCCGACGAGCACTTGCGGCACGTCCAGCGTCTTGTAAATCTCGATGCTCGACGCGCGCCGGTAGGTCCCGGCCAGATCGTGGTTGCCGACGAGCAGCACGACCGGGCAGTGATCGGCCAGGTCCTTCACCCGGTTGGCAAATTCGCGCTGGAGCGTCGGGTTCGGCGTGCGATTCTTGAACGCATCCCCGGCGAAGATGACGAGATCGACCTCGTTGGCCAGCGCATACTGGACCATACCATCCAGGCGCTTCAGGAAGTCGGTGATCCGGCTGTTGACCCCCGTTTCCGAGTGGTAATGGCCGTAGTTTTCCATGCCGAGGTGCAAATCGGCAAAGTGGAGCATCCGAATCATGCTAAAATTCCCGAATGCCAATCGTCCGAACGGTCGCCGGACACAACGCTACCACAAACCGGCGGTCGATGCCAAGCCCATTGAACGCCCTCGGAAGCGGGATTCACACGTTATGGTCGCAACTGCTCTCAACGTGACGCCCTACGTCCGGCGTCACCGGCGCGCCGTATTGTCCCTGGTCAATGACGGACGCTGCCGCCTGCACACCCATCTCGACTGGCAACTCATCGAAGACTGGCTGGACATGCCCGATGTACCGGTCGTGCTGTGCTGGCAGGACGCGCGCCTGATCGGGGTCATGGCCGCCGCGCCGCCGCTGTCCGGGGCAAGCTGGTTGCGGCTGGCCGCAGTGGACGAGCACGCCAGCCTGGATATGACGCTGCCGGAGCTGTGGACGGCGCTGCGCGAGCGGCTGGCCGGGCTGGGCGTGGTCGAAGTCGGGACGCTGGTCATGCAGTCGTGGCTGGGTGGGCAGTTGGGCGCGCTCGGCTTTGTCTACCGTGAGCACATCGTCACGCTGCACCGCGACGGCATCGACGCGCCTGATCCGCTGCGCCGTGACGTGCGCATCCGGCCCGCCGACCTGCGCGACGTGGACACGGCGCTGGCCATCGATCACGCCGCTTTTGGCCCGCTGTGGCAGATGCACCCGTCGGCCATGCGCCACGCGGCGCGCGATTCGGGCAGTTTCACCATCGCGGAGTGGAACGGCCACCCGGTCGGCTACCAGCTCACCACGACGCATTACCGGA
>JADZBY010000603.1 GCA_020851855.1 Anaerolineae bacterium | reverse complement strand
TCGACCGGCAGCGCGTAAATCCGCACGCCGACCGCCTTTTCGATGGCGTTGCAGATGGCCGGCGAGGTGTTGATCGACGGAATCTCGCCCACGCCCTTTGCGCCATACGGCCCTTCGCTGGCCCGGTGCTCCACGAGGTGCGAGATGATTTCCGGCGCGTGTTTGATGCCGGGCATCTTGTAGCGCGACAGCAGCCGCGACCAGGGCACGCCCTCTTCGAGGATGAACGACTCGGTCAGGCAGTTGCCGAGCGCCATGACGATGCCGCCTTCGATCTGGCCCTGGAGCATGAGCGGGTTGATCGCGCGCCCGATGTCCGTCGCGGAGATGACCTTGTGGACGTGCACCGCGCCTGTGTCGAGATCGACTTCGACCAGCGCCGCCTGCGTGGCGTAGCTGAACGCGACGTGCATGTCGCCGCCCGTGCCGAGCGGCTGGGTTTGCGGGGCCATGTACTCGTGGTGCGTGCGCGGCGAAAGGCCCTTGCTCTTCATCCACTTCACCACGTCGCCCAGCGTGACGCTGTGCCCGTTGTAGCGCAGCAGGCCCTCTTCGAAGCGAATCTGCTGGGGCGGCACGTCGAGCATCTCGGCGGCGGAGTGCGAGAGCGCCTCACGCAGGGCGCTGGCCGCCAGCCGGGCTGCGTTGCCGCTTACGAAGGTCTGGCGCGAGGCGGTGGTCGGGCCGCCGTTGGGCGTCAGGTCCGTGTCGCACAGCAGCACCCGCACGCGCTCATAAGGCAGGCGCAGTTCTTCGGCAGTGCACTGGGCCACCACGTGCGCGATGCCCTGCCCCATGTCCGCAGCGGCGGTGCGCACTTCGACCGTGCCATCCTCGTAGGCTTCCACATCGGCGGCGGACTTGTCCGGCGCGCCGCCGCCCAGCCCGGTGTTCTTGTACGCGCACGCAACGCCCCAGGCATACGCCTTTCGCGCCTGCTCGTCGCGCCACGCCCAGCGAAAGCCGTCCGGCTCCGCGCCGTGGTCGGCATGGTGGGCGATCATGTCGGCGCGCACCTTGTCAATCGTCTCCAGAAGGCCGACGGACTCGCGCAATAGCTGCCCGGTGGCTGTGGTGACGCCGACTTTCTGGGCGTTGAGGCGGCGCAGGTCGAGCGGATCCATGCCCAGCGCTTCGGCCAGCAGGTCCATGTTCTGCTCGACGGCGAACGCGGACTGCGTGACGCCAAAGCCACGGAACGCGCCCGACGGCGTATTGTTCGTGTACATGGCGAAGCAGTCGATCTTGGCGTTGGGCACGTCATACGGGCCGGTGGCGTGCGTCGTGGCGCGCGTCATGACCTTATCGGAGAGCGACGCATACGCGCCGCCGTCGCCGTACAATTCGGCCTGCACTGCCGTCAGCCGTCCGTCGCGCTTCGCCCCGGTCTTGATGCGGATGATCGTGGCGTGGCGCTTCGGGTGGAAGACCAGCGACTCCTGGCGCGAATAGAGCATCTTCACCGGGCGGCCCGTGACGGTGGCCAGCATGGCGACGTGAATCTGCCCGGCGATGTCCTCTTTGCCGCCGAATCCGCCGCCGATCAATGCGCCGATAACACGCACCTGTTCATCTTGCAGGCCCATCGCCTTCGCGATCTGGTCACGGTCCTGGTAAGGGATCTGCGAACCGACGTACACCGTCAGTTTGTCGTGGCCTTCAAAGCCTTTGGGCACGCCGATGGAACATTCTGGCTCCAGGAAGGCGTGCTCCGTCGTGGGCGTGCGGTACTCGCGCTCGATGATCACGTCCGCCTCGGCAAAACCGCGCTCGATGTCGCCGTGGCGCACCTTGATGTGCTTGAGCAGGTTGCCGGTGGGATGGTCGGGGTGCAATACGGGCGCATCGGGCGAATGAGCGTACTTCGGGTCGGCCACGACGGGCAGCGGCTCGTACTCGACCTCGATCAACCCCAGCGCCTGCGCCGCGATGTCTTCCGTGTCCGCCGCGAGAATCGCCACCGCGTCGCCCACGTAGCGCACCACGCTGTCGCACAACACCGGCCAGTCGCGGTACACCAGCCCGTGCCGGTTCTCGCCGGGCACGTCCATGTGCGTCAATACGGCGCGCACGCCGGGCAGCGCGTTGGCCGTCTCCGTATCGATGCGCACAATGCGGGCGTGGGGGTAGGGCGAGCGCAGCGTGCGCGCGTACAACATGCCGGGAAAGGCGTAGTCATCCGTGTACTTCGCCTGCCCGGTGACCTTTTCGCGCACTTCCTGGGGCGGCACGGACCGGCTGATGACGTGCATCGGCTCGTCCACATCGGGATCCTTTACCGGCAGCGGCGCTTTGCCCTGTTTTTCGAGCGCCGCCGAGCGAATGGCCTCGATCACGCTCGTGTAGCCGGTGCAGCGGCAGAAGGTGTCTTTGAGCGCCGCGCGAATGTCGTCCTCGGATGGGTCGGGGCAGCGATCCAGCAGCGCCGCCGAGTTCATGATCAGGCCGGGCGTACAGAATCCGCACTGCACCGCACCGTGCCGGATGAACTGGCGCTGCAAGGGGTGCAGGCCGTCGCTTCTGTCGCTGTCGCCGCCACCCTGGCCGTGCGCCAGCCCTTCGATGGTCGTCACCGAGCGGCCCTGCGCCTTGAGGACCGGGTAAATGCACGAATCGACCGGCACGCCGTCCACCAGCACGGTGCAGATTCCGCATTCGGCCTCTTCACAACCGATTTTTGTCCCGGTCAGGCCCAGGTCATAGCGCAGAAAGGCCGCCAGCGTGCGCGACTCGTCCACATCCAGATCGTGCGCCCGCCCGTTGACGGTGATGTTTAGCCTTGTCATTGCTGCCTCGCCCACACCAGAAAAGCGTCTGAGTTTGGAATATACCCATCATCAAAAATTATACAGCGGAAAGAAAGGTAGAACAGGATGCGGACGAGGCAGGCCTCGTCCCTACACGACACGGCGTAGGGACAACGCCTGCGTTGTCCGCCGCGCTCTTCTCCCATGTACTCATGGGAGAGGGGACAGGGGTGAGAGCCGTCTTATTTCTCCGCGTGTTCCGGCGTGACCTGGCCCGTTCGGGCGCGCTGGATGGCGGCGGTGAGCGCCCGGCGCAGCAGCACGGCAGCCATCTCGCGCCGGTACTCTGCCGTGGCGCGGTATTTGCTCGTGCGCAGGCGCAGACCATCCGCCGCCCGTAACGCCGCCCCGACAGTATCCGCCGTCGCGGGCTGCCCCGTGAGCGCCGCCTCGACCGCCGGGATGCGCTGCGGGACCGGTGCGACCGGTGCGAGCGTCACACGCGCCGCCTCAATAACCTCACGCGCACTGTCCAGGCGCAGCCACACCGCACACCCTAAGATGGGCAGGGCCACACCCTGCGGGCGCATGACCCGCTTGAAGGCGCTCGCTTCGCCCGGATTGGCCCGCGCAAAGCGGAATCGGATGATCAGGTCGCGCCCGTGGTCGAGCGCCGATTGTCCGGCCCCGGCAAACAGCGCTGCCATCGGGACCCACTGGCGCGCGCCGCCCTGCACGATCTCCGCTTCGGCGTCCAGCGCCACCAGCGCCGTTGTGCCATCTGCGGCGGGCAGCGCGTGCGCCACATTGCCGCCCAGCGTGCCGACGTTGCGCACCTGTGGCCCGCCGATCACGCCGCAGCCTTCCACCAGGCACGTTGCCTCGTGGGCCAGCAGCGCCGACTCGACAATCTGGGTGTGCGTGACGGACGCGCCGACACAGATCGCGCCGTCTTCGGCTCGAATCTGGCGCATCTCGGCAATGTGCGACACGTCCACGAGCGCTTCGTGCGGTTCCGGCGCGCTCTCGGCCCGCATGTCGACCAACAGGTCCGTGCCGCCCGCCACGACGTGCGCCTGGCCCGCGTATTGCGCCAGCAGACTCAGCGCCTCGTCAACCGTCGCCGGGGTGTGATAACGCTTCCACAGGCGCATATCAGGTCAGACTCGCTCCTGCCATCAAGGCTCCAAGCTGGTGAACGTCAACGTCCTGGTTGGGCAACTCGCCCACGATCCGCCCTTCGTACATCACGACGATGCGGTCGGCCAGCATCAGGATTTCGTCCAGGTCTTCGGAGATCAGCAGAATAGCCACGCCGCGCGCCCGCTCGTCCAGCAGGCGGCGGTGGATGTATTCGATGGCCCCGATGTCGACACCGCGCGTTGGCTGCTCCGCAACGAGCACCTGCGGGCGGCGCGACAATTCGCGGGCGAGGATGAGCTTCTGGATGTTGCCGCCGGAGAGGCTGCGCACCGGAGTCTCGACGCCGGGCGTGCGAATCTCGTAGGCGCGGATCGCTTCGCGCGTGGCCTGCCGGATGGCGCGGAAATTCATGAGCAGGCCGCCGCGCGCGGCAGGTTTGCGCCCATGCGTCTGCAAAATGTAATTCTCGGCCACGCTGAAATCTTTGATCACGCCGTCGGTAAGGCGTTCTTCGGGGATATAGGCGATGCCGAGCACGTTCATCGCGCCCGGCGGCTTGCCGGTGACGTTCTGGCCGCACAGCGCGATGTGGCCCTCGGTGGTCGGGCGCAGGCCGGTGATGACCTGGGCCAGCTCGTGCTGCCCGTTGCCAGACACGCCCGCCACGCCGACGATCTCGCCCGCGCGCAACGACAGCGTGACGCCGTTCAGCCCGCTTTCGCCCCGGTCGTTGAGCGCCTTTACGCCGGTCAGCCGTAGACGCTCTTCGCCGACGTGGGCGACGCTGCGCTGCTGTTCCATGAGCACCGGACGCCCGACCATCATCTCGGCGAGGCGGCGCTTGCTCGCGTCGGCGGTGGGGATCGAGCCGACTTTGCGCCCGCTGCGCAGCACGGTGATGCGGTCGCTGATGGCCAGCACCTCGTTGAGCTTGTGCGAGATGAAGATCAGCGCGTGGCCGTCCGCCGCCATCTGCCTCAATACGCGGAACAAGTCTTCGACTTCCTGCGGCGTCAGGACGGCGGTCGGTTCGTCGAGGATGAGCAGCGCCGCGCCCTTGTAGACGGCGCGTAGAATCTCGACGCGCTGCTGTTCGCCAACCGCCAGCTGCCAGATCGGCACGTCCGGATCGACCTTGAGCTTGTACCGCTCGGACAGCGCGCGCAGTTCGCCCGCCACGCGGTCCACGTCCAGCCGTCCCCGGCGCGTCGATTTCATGCCGAGCGCCACATTTTCGGCGACGGTGAGCGACGGCACAAGCATGAAGTGCTGGTGAATCATGCCGATGCCGTGCGTGATGGCGTCGCGCGGCTGGTGGATGGCGACTTCAGAGCCGTTCAGGTGGACCGCGCCGGCGTTGGGCTGGTACAGGCCGTAGAGCAGCTTCATCAGCGTGCTCTTGCCTGCGCCGTTTTCACCGAGCAGGGCGTGGACTTCGCCCGCGTGCACGTCAAAGTCGACGCCATCGAGCGCCAGCACGCCGGGGAAGCGCTTCACGATGCCGCGCATCTCCAGGCGCTCGATGCGGCGATGCCCGTTTGCCAGCCGGTCGGAAGTCAGTGTGGGAGCGGTCATGATCTCGCCATCCTGTGAAAGAAACCTCACCCCTCATCCCCTCTCCAATGTGGAGAGGGGTCAGGGGTGAGGTCAGCTCAATGACTCAGGAGCTGGCCGTCGCTTCGGGCGTGGCTTCCATGGGCAGCAGTTCGACCTCGCCTGCGTTGATCTGCTCGGTCAGCGCATCGACGGTTTCCGTGACGGTCGCCATCTGCTCTTCACTCAGGCCGGTCAGGTCGCTGTATTCCATGACCAGGCCCTCGTTTTCCAGCGTCAGGGTGTAGGATTCGCCGCCCAGCGTTCCCTCGCCGATCTTCTGGATGATGTCCCTGAGCACCACTTCCCAGTGGTAGACCTGGAACAGCACGCCGGCCTTCTCGGAGATTTCCGCCTGGTTGGACTGCGTGCCGAACCAGAGCAGCTCGTTTTCTTTGGCGACGGCGATGGGGCCGACCACCATCTGCGCCGATCCGGTCAGGATATCGGCCCCGTTGGCGCGGTGCGTCTCAGCGGCTTCGGTGGCCAGCGGCACATCGCTGAACGAGCCGATGTACGTCACCAGCACGCGCGCGTCGGGATTGGTCGCCGCCACGCCCGCCTTGAAGCCATCCACGTACAGCTTGGCGTCGCCCACTTCGATGGGGCCGATCACGCCGATGACGCCCGACTCGCTCAGGCCCGCCGCGACCGCGCCGTTGATGTAGCCGCCCTGCTCCGATGCGGCGGAGTAGGCGAACACGTTATCCAAGCCAAACGTGTTCACGTCTGTGCCCCAGGCAAACGACACCTCGGGGAACTCCGGAGCCAGTTCTTCGATGATCGCGCCGTACTGCGAGCCGTGCGCGACCACGAGATCATAGTCACCCGACGCCGCCCATTCGCGCAGCGCGACGGCGGCATCATCCACGACAAACGTGCCATCCTGAAAATCAAACTGGAACTTGTCTTCGCCCATCTCCTCTTGGACAAGGAGCAGGGCATCGTACATGCTCTGGCTGAAGGCCAGGTCATTTGTCGCGCTGGGCGCAACGGCAGCGACGCGGAATACGTCGTCTTGTGCAGTAGCGCGCGGCGCAACCCCTGCCAGCGGGATCAGCAGAACCAGCGCGCACGCGATGAGGAAAAACCGCTTGTTCATGTGCTTGCTCCTGTGCCCGACACCTGTCACAAATCACCTGGAACAGGGGATACGCCCCTGGAACCAGCCTTTTTACCCTCACCCCTGACCCCTCTTCTTCAGAGAGAGGGGGCGCACGAAGATCGCTCGTTAATCCCCTCTCGCCGTGAGGGAGAGAGGGGAAGGGGGAGTGAGGGTTTCACCCGCCGCGCTCGAACGGTTTCGTGAGCGCAGTGGGCTTTTCCGTCTGCTTCGACGCAAAGACCAAGGCGATGATGGTGATGACGTAAGGGGCCATCACCGCAAATTCCGACGGGATGTTGAAGTCCAGCGCGCTGACCTGAAGCTGGAGCGCGTTGACGAAGCTGAACAGCAAGGCCCCGGCGAGCACCCCGTAGGGCTTCCAGCGGCCAAAGTAAACCAGCGCCACGGCGATGAAGCCCAGCCCGGACGTCAGGTTTTGCTGGAACACGTCCAGCAGCGCGATGGACAACGACGCGCCCGCCATGGCCGACATCAGGCCGCCGACGGTCACGGTGATGTAACGAACGCGCGTCACACTCACGCCCATCGCGTCGGCGGCTTCCGGCGTCTGTCCGACAGCGCGCACCGCCAGCCCGAATGGGGTGCGGTTCAGCACAAAGGCCATGATCGGGACCATGGCGAAGGCGACGTACACCAGCAGGTTATGCTGAAAGAAGATCTGCCCGATGCCCAGGAATTGGATGTCCGACAGGACCGGGAAATGCAGGCGGGGGAAGCCGCTCACCGTCTGCGGTGTGCCGACCAGCTTGTTGAAGAGCAGCTCGCTCATGCCCAGCCCGAACAGGTACATGCCGATGCCGCTGATGCCCTGTTGGGCCTTGAGCGTGACGCTGATGAACGCCGTCGCCAGACCCATGATCAGCCCGACGAGCAAAGCCGCCGCCACGCCCAGCGCCAGACTGCCCGTCAGCAGCACGGCGTAGTACGAGAAGAACGCGCCCATGAGCATGATGCCCTCGACGCCCAGGTTCAGCACACCGCTGCGCTGGCCGAGCATCTCGCCCAGCGAGGCGAACAGGTAGGGCGTGGCGAGGCGGACGGCTGCGGCAAAAACGCTCGCCGCGAAAATCTGCTCGATCATGTGGCGGCCTCCGGGGTGGGCACGACGCGGGCTTCCGGCGCGGGTATGGCCGCCATGGCGCGCCGCTGCGCCCGCCAGCGCATGAACACCTGGCTGCTGACGACGAAGACGACGATCAGGCCGTTCACCGCCGTGATCAGCGAGGCCGGGACGCCCAGATCGCGCTGCATTTTCTGCGCCCCGGTCAGTAACCCGCCGAAGAAGATCGAGGCCGGGATAGTCCCGATCGGGTTCAGGCCGCCAAAGAGCGCCGCCACGATGCCGTTGAAGCCTGCCGACGCGGTGAAGCCCGCCGCCGAGCCGTCCGTTTGCAGCCGGTATTGCAGGCCGAGCACCTGGACCACGCCCGCCAGCCCGGCGCAGCCGCCCGCCAGCAGCATGGACAGCAGCATGTAGCGCCGCACGTTGATCCCGGCGTAACGCGCGGCCCGCTCGCTGGCCCCGACGGCGCGGATGCGGTAGCCAATCGTCGTGCGCCACAGCAGCAGATACACGAGCAGCGCGAGCAGCACGGCGATGATCAGCCCGTAGTGCAGCCGGGTGCGCCCGAACAGTTCCACGCCGCTCGGCAGCACGAACGACAGGCGCGGCAGCTCGACAAATTCCGCGATGCGCGCCGTCTTTGGGATGCGGTTGATGCCCGCCGTGGCTGGGTCGAGCATGACGCCGTTCAACAGGAAGTTCATGCTCTGCACGGCGACCTGATTGAGCATGATCGTGGTCAGGATTTCGTTGACGTTGAAGCGCGCTTTGAGGAAGCCGGCGATTCCGCCGAAGAGCGCGCCCGCCAGGAAGCCGGCGAGGAGCGCTACGGGGATGGTCAGGCCGCCCAGCGTCTCGGCAAATCCGAGCGCCGCCGCCGTGCCGGCCACCGCGCCGGTGATCATCTGCCCTTCGCCGCCGATATTCGTCACACCACCGCGCGCGGCGATGCAGATGCCGATCCCGACGAACATGATCGGCGCGGCTTTGACCAGCGTCTCGGCAAAGGCGTTTTCGCTGCCAAACGCGCCTTCCAGCATCGAGCTAAAGGCCTGTAGCGGGTTTGCGCCGAGGGCGAGCAGCAACACGGATGCCACAACCAGCGCCAAAAGCAGCGCAATGAGTGGCAGAGAGAAATCGACGAGCCGGCTGAGGACAGATTTGACGTTTTGCACCGGGCACGGCTCCACGTAAAACGCCGATGAGCACCAACAGTATATCAGGGATACCGCGCACGCCGCATATTCTCGCCGCCAAACCATTCCGGCTTGGCGGAGTTGACGAATCAACGGCGCATTCCGGACGGCGCAGGGACCGTGTAGAATCCGGGCCAGGACGATGCGTAGTGTGAAGGAAAATCGCCATGTTGTCCCTGCAAAACTTCAAAGAGATGATCCCGGCGGCTATCCTGGCGCGCGGCCTGAGCTACTACAACGGCGGCCAGGTCGTATCGCTGGACCATCCCGACGATCAGACCTGGCTGGCGCTCGTCGAGGGGTCCGAGACGTACGACGTCGAGATCGTCGATACGGGCGAAGATGGCCTGCTTGAGTGCTCGTGTACCTGCCCTTACGAATATGGCGAGCACTGCAAGCACGTCGTGGCCGTGCTGTACGCCATCGAAGCCGAGGCGCTGGCGGAAGCGGCGAAACCGGGCAAGAAAGGCAAAAAAGCGCCCACGCCGCAGGAACAGCTTCGAAAACTGCTCAAAGACGTGAGCCGTGAGCAGCTCATCGAGGTCGTGCTGGAGAAGGCAAAATACGACAAACAGTTCGCCCTTAACCTGGTGATCCAGTTTGACAAGGGCACAGGCGACGCCGAAGACTATGGCCGGATCGTCAGGAGCATCCTCGACGCCAACAAGGGCAGACACGGTTATATCGAGTACCGGGACGCCATCAACGCATCCCACCAGCTAAATAGGTTAATCAACCGCGCCGCATCTCTTGTAGAACAGGGGGAGATCGACCAGGCGATTGCCCTGTACCAGGCGCTAATCGAGGGCGTGGGCGAGGGGGCAGGAAACGCCGACGACTCGTCGGGCAGCCTGGGCAGCATCGTGGGAGCCGTGGTGAATGCGCTGGGAGAGATGCTTGACGACCTGTCGCCCGACCAGCGGGCCACGCTTTACAAGTTCATGCTCAGGGCGTCCCAGATCGACTGGCTGCGTTGGACGGACGCAAGCACGGACATGCTGTCTATCGCGGGCATGCTCGTGGACACGGACGAACAGCAGGCTGACTACTTCGAGAAGCTCGACGCCTCATCACACGGAGACACGACGTACTCCGACGTGGAAGACGACGAGTTTGTGAGCTTCCTGTCTTCCCGCCACACGGCTCAGGACCTCAAGCGGGCCGTGATTGAGCGCCGCAAGGGCAAGGCGGCGGCCATCGCCTTCATGGAATCGCACCTGGATAACGACGCCTTCCGCAGAGCCACCATCGAGCGGCGCGTTGCCGAGGGCAAGCTCGACGAGGCGCAATGGCTGGCCGAAGAAGCGCTCGCCAAATACGAGAAAACGCAGTGGGCCGGGTTGGTAAGGGATTACCGGGCGATCCTGTTGAACATCGCCGTGCGCCGGGGCGACAAAGGCTCCATCAAGCTCATCGCCCGCCGAAGCTACCTGGAATCCGGCGACAAAGAGAGCCTTGCTGCGCTGAAAGCAGCCATCCCGGCGGATGCGTGGTATCAGGAGCGCGACTCGCTGATCCGGGCTATGGAGCGGACAGACGCCCACTGGCTTACCACGTTTCTGGCGGGCGAAGGGCTGTGGGAAGAAGTGATGCTGTGCGCCCAGGCGCGGGGGCTGAACGGGGTTTCCCAGTACCTCAACGAACTGGACAAGCGCTTCCCCGACCGAATGGCAGACCTCTACGAGAAGCATGTGCTTTCGAGCCTGAAGAATGCCTCAATGCGCACTGAGTACGAGGCGGCCTGTAACCTGCTGAAACGGTTGAAGGCCATGCCGGGCCAGAGCGTGCGGCTGGCGTCCATCGTAGCGCACTTGCAGTCCACCTATCCCAGGCGGCGCGCGTTGCTGGACGAACTGAAGAAAGTGTGAGCGATGGCGCAGCTCCATCCAGGGCAGTCGCATCGGAAGCGCCGGCTGAGGTAGGTAGCGGGAAAAGGCCTCACCCCCTGCCCCCTCTCCACGCGGAGTACCGCGTAGAGAGGGGAACAGCACGGCAGTCAGGCTGATTATCTCCCCTCTCCATGCCGTCGGGTTCCCTGATGGCATGGACAGGGGCCGGGGGTGAGGGTGCTTCAATGCTATAGCCATGCCATTCCCACTTGCCATTATATAGACCAGTCAGTATAATCTTCTCTGATCGCCGCGCCTGGCATGTTTCTTTTCGCCCTTTCCACTGGGCCGGCGAGTTGGAGAGTAGCGCCGATGGCTGGGAAAATCCTGATCACGGGCGCGCCGGGCAATGTCGGCACGCACGTGGTACGCGAACTGATGGCCAGCGCGCCCGCCGACGTGCGGGTGGCCGCCTGGGATGTGAACGCCGCACGCACGGCCTTTGCGGGTGTCTCGGACATCGTCCCCTTTGATTTCCTCAAGCCGGAGACGTTCGGGCCGGCTTTCGCGGGCGTGGATCGCCTGTTCCTGGTGCGCCCGCCACAGCTTGCCAATGTCGAGCGGGACATCGCGCCGGCGGTGCGTTTCGCCGTACAGGCAGGCGTGCGGCGCGTCGTCTTCCTCTCGCTGCAAGGCGTGGAGAAAAACCGCGTCGTGCCGCACCACAAGATCGAGCTGCTGCTGCGGGGCCTGCCCGTGCGCTGGACGTTTCTGCGGGCCAGCTTTTTCATGCAGAACCTGAGCACCACGCACCGCGCCGAAATTCGCGACCGGGGCGAGATTGCGCTGCCTGTGGGCCGGGCGCGTACCAGCTTCATCGATGCACGCGACATTGCCAACGTCGCCGCGCGCACGCTCACCGAGAGTGGGCACGAAGACCGCGCCTATACCCTGACAGGCAGCGCTGCATTCGACTACTACGAGGTGGCCGGCATTCTCAGCGACGTGCTGGGCCGCCCGATTCGTTATACGGACC
Source organism: Anaerolineae bacterium (assembly GCA_020851855.1). Lineage (GTDB taxonomy): Bacteria > Chloroflexota > Anaerolineae > Aggregatilineales > UBA2796 > JADZBY01. Next base: position 9,960 of record JADZBY010000603.1, on the reverse strand, counting down.
CATCGATCCCGGCATTTATCCTTCAGCAGCGCCGCGCAGGCCGCCCGCTGGGCTTCACCCTGGTCATGGCCGCCCTGTACACCATCACCCGCTTCGGCAACGCCAGCCAGGTGACGCCCGATGTGCAGCGTGTGCTGGGCCGTGCGCCGATCTCGTTCCATGCCTTCGCCGAAGCGCACCGCGCCTGCTGGCTGCCGGGCTGAACCGGGCACACATCTGGAAGGAGCAAGCGGTCATGTCGGCAGCGCGCGAGCAGATCATCGAGGCGACGTGCGGGTTGATGGAGCGGCAAGGCTACCACGCCACCGGCCTGAGCCAGATCATCAAGGAGAGCGGCAGCCCGAAAGGCTCGCTGTACTACTACTTCCCCGGCGGAAAAGAAGAATTGGCGGCGGCGGCGCTCCACCACGTCGGCGAACTGGTGCGGACTCGCATCCGGGCCAGCCTGGACGAGCACCCAGACCCGGTGCAGGCCATACCGAGCTTCATCCACGTGCTGGCCGGGCAGGTCGAGCGCTCCGGGTACAGCGCGGGTGGGCCGATCACCACGGTGGCTATGGAGACGGCGTCCACCAGCGAGCCGCTGCGTGAGGTGTGCGAGCAGATCTACGGGAGTTGGCAGGCCGCGTTCCAGGAAAAGCTGGTCAGCGGCGGATTCGAGACGTCGCGGGCCGAGTCGCTGGCGGCGGCGATCCTGTGCGCCATCGAGGGCGGCATCATCCTGTGCCGGACCCGGCGGTCGCGCGGGCCGCTCGAAGCGGTGGCGGGGGAAGTCGGCGCGCTGCTGGCCGTTGCCCGGCAAGGGTCAGCATAGCGCGCAGTAGTTGGGCGAATCCCTGTTGTAGTGAGATGAGGAGAGGGACATGAAACTGGTCGTTTTTGGCGCATCGGGCCGTACCGGCATTCCACTCGTGCAGCAGGCGCTTGATGCGGGCCATCAGGTCGTTGCCTTTGTGCGCACGCCGTCCAAACTGCCCATCCAGCACGAGCGGCTGAGCGTCGTCGTGGGCGACGTGATGAACGCATCCGACGTGGCGCGGGCCATCACGCCGGGCGTGGACGCCGTCGCGAGTGTGCTCTCGCCGGTGAAAGGCTCGCCCAAGAATCTGCTTCCCGTGGCGGTGGACAACATCCTGCAGGCCATGAACAACGCCGGGGTGCGCCGCCTGATCTATATGACTGGCGCAGGCGTGGACATGCCCGGCGACCAGCCCAAGCTGATCAACCACGTCATCAAGTTTGCGCTCAAGACGATGGCGGGCGACGTGCTGGAAAGCTCCATCGCCGCCATCGAGAAGGTGCGCAACAGCAACCTGGACTGGACCATCGTGCGCGCGCCGATGCTGACCAACGGCCCACGCACCGGCCAGCACCGGGTGGGCATGGTCGGCGTGAACACCGGCCCGCGCCTGAGCCGCGCCGACGCCGCCGATTTCATCCTGAAGCAGCTCAGCGACAGCGCCCACCTGCGTAAAGCGCCGATGATCAGCAACTAGCTGCGCGCCGCGCACGACTCTTTCGATCTCATGACGCGCCGAGCCGGGCGCGTTCCTGCATTTCCTGGCGGAGCGCCGTAATATCCTTCGGGATGAGCGCCACCGCTGCCGCCAGGAAGACCCCGCACAGCGCCAGCGTGCTGACGCAGATGAGCATGATGGCGTTGCTCAGCCCGATGCTTGCCGAGAACAATCCGACGAGCAAAGGCGCACTCGCCGCGCCGATGTTCTCGATGAAATACTGCGCGGCGAGCGCTGTGGTGCGCACTTCGGGCAGGGCGATGTCGTAGATCGTGGCCACGATGTTTGGGCCGGAGAACAGCGTGAAGAACGCCGTCACCGTCAGGGCAGTTCCAAACAGGAGTGGGCTGCTGGACGAGGGCAGGTTCAGCGTGATGAGCAATAACACGGCGCTGACCAGCACGCCGGTCAGGCAGACGAGCAAGCGCCCCTGCTTGATTCGCCGGAACAGCGCATCGCCCGCCGCGCCCGCGACCACCGTGCCGACCGACATGGAGAGGGCGGCGGCGATCATGATCCAGAAGATGGTCGTCTCGTCGTAGTTGCGCTCCCGGCCCAGATAGACGAAGAACCAGAACTGCACGACGTTGAACGGGAAGACGCCGAAGAAGCCCTGAAGGAAGAGCGCGTACAGCGTCCGGCGCTTCAAGAGCGCACGCACGGCGGGCCAGTCCAGTTTGAACGTCGGCATGTCGCTCCGGTCGGCCATTTCCGGCTCGGACGCGCCGCGTTGAACGTCGCGGACGAACCGCCGGATCAGGATGCCGATCACGATGCCCGATGCGCCGGTCAAGAGGAAGATATTCCGCCAGCCGATGCTCGATTTGAGGGCGAGCACGACGCCGAGGCTCAGCATGAACCCGAACGGACCGGTGAGCTGTAACAGGCCATTCACTTTGCCGCGCGTCTTGGGGCTGAAATAGTCCGCCGTCAGGCTGAAAAGGCCCGGATAGCTTGAGTCGTCGATCCCGGTCGAGCCGCGCGTAATCAGAAATGCCGGGAACGTGGTGACGACAGCGCTCAGGGCCGTTGTCAGGCCCCACAGGACTGAGGCGAGCGCCAGCAGCTTCGGGCGCGCGTGGCGGTCGAAGAGATAGCCCCAGATCGGGTAGCCCAACGCGGCGACGATCAGCGCCCCGGCCCCAAGCGCGCCTGCCGCGGCGTCATCGATGGCGAAGTCGCGCTGTATATCTTCCAGCACCTGCCCGATCAGCAGCTTGTCGGCTTGATGCAGCAGCAGAAAGGCAAGGAAGATGGTGAGCACGACGAACGGGCGCTTGTTCCTCAGCGTGGCGGCTGCCATGTGACGCGACTCCCGCCCTAGAACCTGTTATGCATTTTGAGCGCCGGACAGTGCGCAGAACGACGCAGCCAAGACACGTACCTCACCCCCGGCCCCTCTCCATGCCTGCCACCCCACGGGGACCCCGGCAATTATAGAGGGGGGAGTGTGCACGCCGTCTACCGCGCTTTTCCCCCTCTCTATGCGGTACTCCGCACGGAGAGGGGGCAGGGGGTGAGGTCGGACGTTCATGACAGGCTCTAAACGCCCCTCAGCCGCTCCGGGCGGTGTGGCCAGCTCGCATCCAGCCGCGCCTGAGTCTCGGCGCGTGACCGGACGCCGCTGGTCGCGTCCGGCGCTTCGACGTTGCACGCGCCGACCGCGTTCGCCCAACGCGCGGCCTCGTCCGGACCGCTGCCTTGTAACAGTGCCGCGATCAGGCCCGCATAAGCCGCATCGCCCGCGCCGAGCGTATTCACCACGTTCGCCTGGAAGGCAGGCTGCCAGACCGCCGAACCAGCCCAGGCGTCGCGGTCCAGATTCAGCCGCGCCAGCCGGTCGAAGCGCTCCGGCCCGGCCCCGCGCAGGAACATGCCCATCTCGCCCAGCTTGAACCCCGCGATCACGACGCCCATCCCGATCATCTCGTCGGCCAGCGCGACCAGGTAATCGCGCGTCAGGTGGGCGAGGATGTCATCGCGCCAGGCGTCGAAGTCAGCGCGGCGCAGCATGAACAGGATTTCCGCGATGCTCGGCACAAACACGTCGACGTGCGGCAGCGAGCGTTCCAGTACACGCCGCCAGTTGACGCGCCCACTCGGCCCACCCGGATCGGGCAGCGTCATGTCCAACGAGGCGACGATTCCGGCGGCTTTGGAGCGTTCAAAGAGCGCCGCCAGTTCGGCCCCGTCGTTGTCGGTCACGCCGGGCATGATCGGCGGATAGCCCATGTGCATGATTCGCGCGTCGCGCATCAGGCCGAAGTCCACGTGGCTACAGTCGAACGTGGCGTTTTGCCCGGCGTAGTGCAGGAAAATCCGGTCTTTGCGCTCTGGCGCGAGCACGACGGTGTACGAGCTGCTCTGGCCGGGCTGGACGCGGATGTATTGAGTCAGGGACGGGTCGCGGCGGTTGAGCAGGTCGATGATCAGGCCGCCCAGCGGGTCATCGCCCACGACTCCCATCAACCGCACGTCCACGCCGAGCCGGTACAGGTCTTGCCCGACGTTGGACACGCAGCCACCCGTCGCCAGTCCGAGCGGCCCGACCTCGAACATGTGGCCCGGTTTGGAAAGCCCGCTGACGGGAACGTTATCCATAGGCGGGATGAGGTCGATGCACAGGTGGCCGGTGACAATGGCGTCAATGGTCATAACTGCGTTTCCTTGAAGACGAGGCCCACGTAGGGACGACGCCTGCGTCGTCCGCCGCGTCACCGTCGGCGTCACCGTCGGCGCGGACAAGGCAGGCCTTGTCCCTACGGGGAGCGCGTTTTGCGCGTGTTTTTCAGGCCGTCAGGGCTTCGAGCGCCGCTTCCAGCCCCAGATCGTCGTGGATCATGCTGCGCAGGGTACGCATCATGCGCGCCGGGTCGGGGGCCTGGAACACGTTGCGCCCGATGAACATGCCGTGCGCCCCGGCGTCCAGCGCGCCCTGCACCATCTCCAACGCCTGCCGCAGCGAGGACGTTTTCGGCCCACCCGCGATCAGGATCGGGCGAAACGACGCCTCGACCACGGTCCGGAACGAAACCGGGTCGCCGCTGTAGTCCGTCTTGAGCAGGTCCGCGCCAAGCTCGCTGGCCATGCGCGCGCCCAGGGCGATGTACTCGGTGCGGTACGGGTTGTCCCCGACGCGCAAGCCACGCGGCATCGGCTCGATGATGCAGCCGATGCCCGCCCGCTCGCAGTCCTGCGCCACACGCGCCACGTCGGCCACCTGCCGCGCCTCGACTTCCGGGTCCTGGTAGCCGATGAACATGTACACCAGCACCGCATCCGCGCCGAGCCGCATCGCGTCGTCCACGCTGGCGATGAGCCGCCCGCGCCCTTCGGCGCTGCCCAGCATGTCGGGATCGCGCCAGCGGTTCGTCCAGTCCAGGCGCAGGATCAGGCCCGGCGCGCCGCGCCCGGCAAACACGCCCGCATAGGCCCGCGCCACGCCCGGCCCGACCAGGAACGCATCTGCGCCCGCTTCGGCCAGCATCTCCAGCACGCGGCCCGGCTCCGAGATGCCGGGCATCAGGCCGACAAACTCGCCGTGGTCAAAGGCCACCACCGCCGCACGCGAGCGCTTCGGGTCGAGGATGCGCCCCATGCGGATGTACTTGCCAGAGTTCGGGTAGCTTTCCACCAGGCGCACTGCCGTGGTCGTCAAGTCGGTCATGCCGTCTCCTGCGGTTGTTTGACGAGCAGGCTCTCCGCGTCCATCTCCGGCGGGACGGGGATGCCCATCAGCTCGAGGATGGTGGGTGAGACGTTGCACAGGTTGCCCGGCTTCATGGGCGGCTTGCGGCCATCGGGCGTGATCAGGATGAACGGCACGCGCGACATGGTGTGCGCCGTGTGCGGCATGCCCGTCTCCGGATCGATCATCATCTCGCAATTGCCGTGGTCTGCCGTGACAAGCACCGTCGCGCCGACTTCCTTCAGCGCATCGAGCAGGCGCTTGAGCTGTACATCGACCGTCTCGACCGCCTGGATCGCCGCTTCCAGCACGCCGGTGTGCCCGACCATGTCCGGGTTGGCAAAGTTGAGCAGGATGAAGTCGTACTTCTGGCTCAGGATTTCCTGTACGGCGCGGTCGGTCAGCGCCTCGGCGCTCATTTGCGGTTTCAGGTCATAGGTCGGCACATCTTTGGGCGAGTCGATCAGGATGCGGTCCTCGCCGGGGTACGGCTCGTCGCGCTGGCCGTTGAAGAAGAACGTCACGTGGCGGTATTTTTCGGTTTCCGCCGTGTGAAGCTGCGTTTTGCCCACCCGGCTCAGCACTTCGGCAAGGCAGGTCGCCTGGGGTGGGCGGACAAAGGCCTTCGGCGCGTACACGTCATCGCCCCACGTGCCCATGCTCACGAAATGCAGGTCGTGAAGCTGGTCGCGCTTGAACCCGGCGAAATCATCGTTCATCAGGGCATAGTACATCTGGCGCATCCGGTCGCCCCGGAAGTTGAAGCCGATGATCGTGTCGCCGCTCTTGATGCGGGCCAGCGGCGCGCCCTGTTCGTCGGTGATGACGTAGGGGTGAATGAACTCGTCCGTCGTGCCCTCGTTGTAGGCGGCCAGCACGGCCTGTACCGGGTCGGTGGCGGTGCGCTCCGCCTCGCCGTTGACCAGGGCGCGGTAGGCCACTTCGGTGCGGTCCCAGCGGCGGTCGCGGTCCATCGCGTAATAGCGCCCGATGACCGTGCCGATGCGCCCGACGCCGCCCTGTTTCAGGTGCTCGGCCACTTTGGCGACGTGGTCTTTGCCGGAATGCGGCGGCGTATCGCGCCCGTCGGTGAAGGCGTGGATGGCCAGGTCCTTCACGCCGCGTGCGGTGGCCAGATCGATGAGCGCCAGGATGTGCGTGATATAGCTGTGGATGCCGCCGTCGCTGACCAGGCCCATCAGGTGCAGCGTGCCGCCGCGCGCCGCCCGGTCAATCGCGTCGAGCAGGACCGGGTTGCGGTTGAACTCGCCGCTCTGAATCTGGCTGTCGATGTAGGTGAGGTCGGTGTAAATCATGGTCCCTGCGCCCAGGTTCAGATGGCCGACCTCGCTGCCGCCGATCTGTCCCTGGGGAAGGCCGACATTTTCCCCGGATGCGCCCAGGGTCGTGGTCGAATACTGCCCACTTTCCCACAAGTGGTTGAAGGTGGGGACCCGGCCTAGCTTGACGGCGTTTCCTTCACGCTCTTCGCGAAGGCCCCAGCCGTCCAGAATGATCAGCATCAATGTCACGGCTGACATTCCTTTCCTTGTTTTTCAATTAGCCTCGCCGCGCGGCGAGCAAACTGGGGAGAGTATAACCGATCTGCCCTGGGGACGGCTATGCGACAATGGTTTGTTTGTGGTCGCGGGATCAGGGACGGCGACGGAAGAAACGGGCCGCCGCATCCAGAGCCGCCCACATCGCGAGCGCGGCGTACGCAGCGGGCATCACACAGCCGAAGTACAGGCAGCCGCCGCGCCAGCGCCGCAGGCGATAGCGACGCGGAGAGCGGTAGGCGGGGCGGGCAGGCCGGGTCATGGCCGCAGACCTGCCCACGTGGTCGGGTGCGCCCGGGGCTGCCCCGGCTCAGGGCGTGGGCAGCGTCTTGGGCGCTTGCACAAGCGCATTGAACACCGGGCGGCGGTTGCCTGCCCCATCCAGCAGTGAGAATCCGGCCTCAGACCGCCCGTTATCGATCAGGTCCGGGACCATCGCAAAGTTCAGGTTCCACAGGATCATCGGGCCGAGGTAGTCGTAATAGGGCGGTTGCTGGGCAAGGCGGAAGGCTTCCAGCACGTACTGCGCCTGCTGCTGCTGGTTGATGAGCGCCTGCCAGCCCAGGCCCATGCCCGGCACACCGGACGCGCCGTCCGAGCGCACCAGCCCGTCGTAACTGGCCCAGCCGAACTCCGTCACCCAGATTTTGCGGGCGCTGTCGCCTTTCTGGAGCATCGTCTGGCGGTAGGCGTTCAGCGTTTCGCGGAAATAGAAGCTCGGATGCTCGAACCAGCCTGTGACGCCCGGCGCGGCGCTGCAACACAATGCGCCGGGTGGATTGGCCCAGCCGTACGGGTGCGCGCCGATGGCCACATCCGGCCCGTAACCGGCCAGCCCGCCGTCGTAAAGCTGCCCGATCCAGACCCGGTCGTCGGTGGTCGAGCCGTCCGACGAGGTGATGGCCGGGGCGGGGCCGCCGGTGATGACCACGATACGGTGGCCGGGCCTGAGCGCCGAGGGCTGAGCGCGCTGTTCGGCCTGGATAGCGTCATAGGCGGCCCGGAAATAGGCCATGTATACCGCGCCGCTCAGGGGTTGGCCGCGCCACTCGCTGATCAGGTTCGGCTCGTTCCACACCTCGACGGCGTCGATAAACTCCGGCTTCGTATCCCGCACAAAACGCGCCACGAAGTTGGCCAAATCCTGCGGATCGGCGGGCGGACCGTCTTCCTGGCCACGCACGGCTTCGGGGCGCGCCCAATCCGGCGCTTTGGCGAAGCTGAGCAGCGTCTTGAAGCCACGGATCGAGGCGCGCTGTACGTTGAGCACCTTCGCTTCGTACTCTTCGCTGAACACGCCCGGCGCAGGCTCGTGCAGCGCCCAGTCGATCTGCACTTTAATCCACTTCACGCCCAGCATCTCGGCCTGATCGAGCATGGCGGAGAACTCGGCGTCGGTGAGGAAGCCGTGCATCTGGATGCCCATCAGGTCGGCGCGCAGAGTCGGCCCCGGCGTCAGGGATGGGCCGGGCGTGACGATGGGCGGCAGCGTGCCCGCCGGCAATTCGGTGGCAGGCCACGGCGTCAGCGATGGCGGCGGCGTGTAATTTGGCCCGATGACCGAGCCGAAGGTGGCCGTGGGGCCGCTCGGCGTGGCCAGCCCGGCCAGCGTGGGGATGGCGGTCGGCGGGAGCGGCGTGGGCGTGGCGGATGCCGGGATCGGAGTCACGGGTTGGGGCGTTGCGCTCGCCGGCGGGGGCGTCGCAGAGGGCAGCGTCGCAGAGGGCAGTGCGGCGGGCGGCGCGGTCACGTTTGACCCGACGAGCGGCCCGAACGTCGGCGCGATCTCGTTCGTGGCCGTGCCGGTCGCCTGCGCCGGGTTAGTGGGGCTGGTGGGGCTGGCGGCGACCGCCGCCGTGACCGGCGCTGTGACCGGCGTGGCCGGGACGGATGTCGCCCCGGGAGTCGCCGTCGTACAGGCAGCCAGAAGCGCCGCGCTCGCCAGTAGCGTGATGAGGGATCGTCGCCGGTTGTGGGCGGCCTGGGATGCAGCCTTGACTCTCAAATCCATGCTCCGAATAGGTGACCAGCGCGAGACGGCTGGCCGTATGCCGATTTCAGCATTGTAGCGCGTTGCGGTGGGCCAAATCCGGCGTTTACTCTCCGGTCCCTGGGCGTGTTTGCGGCGGTCCGACGTGCACGCCCGCCTTTCGCTCCAGCACGCTCAGCACTGCCGAGTTGTCCAGGTCGCCTTCGCCCGCCGCGACCATCTCAGCAAACATCTCGCGCGTGATGGCGCTGAGCGGCAGGGGCGCGTCGTAGGTTTCGCCGGTGTCCAGCACGATGTTCAGGTCCTTGAGCTGCATGTGCGCTTTGAAGCCGGGCGTGCGTTGCCCCTGCGCCAGGCGCTGCGGCTTGTTGTCGAGCGTCCAGCAGCCCGCCGCGCCGCCGCGAATGGCTTCGGCCACCTTGAACGGGTCCACGCCCGCCTTCTGGGCAAACACCAACAACTCGGCCATGGCCGCCATCTGCGCCGCGACCATGATCTGATTGGCGGCTTTGGCGATCTGCCCCGCGCCGCTGTCGCCGACCAGCGTCCAGGCCTTGCCCATCGCCTTGAACAGCGGCGTGATACGCTCAAACGCCTCTGCCGGGCCGCCGACCATAAACACGAGCGTGCCTTGTTGCGCGCCGATCTGCCCGCCGCTCACCGGCGCATCGAGCGTCCGCACGCCGACCGTCGCCAGGTCCGCCGCAATGGCGCGGGCCGTCTCCGGCTTGATCGTGCTGTTGTCCACGAAGATCAGGCCGGGATGCGCGCCGTCCTTCACGCCGTCCGGGCCAAGCGCGACGCTCTCCACGTCCGGCGAATCGGGCAGGTTGGTGAACACCACATCCACCTGCGCCGCGACTTCTGCGGGCGAAAACGCCGCCGTCGCGCCTTCCTGAACGAGCGCCTCAACGATGGCCCGGCTCCGGTTGTGGACTACGAGCGGGAATCCGGCCTTGAGCAGATTGCGCGCCATGGCCGAACCCATCAGGCCCAGGCCAATGTAACCGACCTTCAACATCCTTCGTTCTCCAGGATCATTCCCTTGCGAGTAAGCGCCAGGCGTCCGCCCCCGACCGCTCAACGACCGAGCAGGACCAGGGTCGGTGTGGGCGTGCGCGACGGGCGCGGCGTATTGGTGGGCGGCGCGGCGATGCCCTCGGTGGGCGATGGCGTCCGGGTTGGCGTGGCGGTCCGCGTGCGCGT
>JADZBY010000602.1 GCA_020851855.1 Anaerolineae bacterium | reverse complement strand
CCGGGGTCCCCGCTGGGGTGGCAGTCGTGGAGAGGGGTCGGGGGTGAGGTCAGGGCGTTGACATCGTCTGTCTGGGCAATGTCCGCCGTGCGAAGTTCATAACACCACTCTAGAAACACATCAGCGCACGGCGTTTGTGGTTGCTCTTGACGCCACAGCCCTGGAACAAGAACCTCTGACTTATCCCTCTTTCGCCTGGACCTTCGCCCAGGTGTCCTTGAGGGCCACGGTGCGGTTGAAGACGAGCTTTTCCGGCGTGGAGTCGTTGTCCACCCAGAAATAACCCTGCCGCTCGAACTGGTAGCGGGCCAGCGCAGGCGCATCCTTTACCGACGGCTCGATCTTGCAGCCCTTCAGCACGTCCAGCGAGTTCGGGTTGACGTTCGTCAGGAAGTCCACGCCGTCGGGCGTGTCTTCCGGGAAGGGCGTGGTGAACAGCGTATTGTAGATGCGCACCTCGGCATCCAGCGCGTGCGGCGCGGATACCCAGTGCAGCGTCGCCTTCACCTTGCGCCCGTCCGGGGCATCGCCGCCGCGCGTGGCCGGGTCATAGGTGCAGCGTAGCTCGACGACATTGCCGTCCGCGTCCTTGATCACTTCCTCGCAGCGGATGAAGTACGCATAGCGCAGCCGCACCTCACGCCCCGGGGCCAGCCGGAAGTAGTTCTTGGGCGGGTTCTCCATAAAGTCGTCCTGCTCGATGTACAGGACCTTCGAGAACGGCACGCCGCGCACGCCCATCGCCGGGTCTTCGGGATTGTTGATGGCCGTCATGTTCTCGACCAGGTCATCTGGGTAGTTGGTCAGCACCACCTTGAGCGGGCGCAACACGGCCATCACGCGCGGGGCGTGCGCGTTCAGGTCCTGCCGCACGCACGCCTCAAGCAGACCAAGCTCGCTGGTGCTGTCGCTGCGGGCCACGCCGGTGCGCTCCAGGAAGTCGCGGATGGCGGCAGGCGTGTAACCACGGCGGCGCATCCCGGCCAGCGTCGGCATGCGCGGATCATCCCAGCCCGCCACGTGCTCTTCCTGGACCAGCCGCCGCAGCTTGCGCTTGCTCATGACCGTGTGGGTCAGGTTCAGGCGCGCAAACTCGATCTGCTGCGGGTGGTGAATGCCCAGGTTGTCGAGGAACCAGTCGTACAGCGGGCGGTGGTCGGCGTATTCCAGCGAGCACATCGAGTGCGTGACGCCCTCAATCGAGTCGCTCTGGCCGTGCGCCCAGTCGTACATCGGGTAAATGCACCAGTTGTTCCCGGTGCGGTGGTGTTCCTCGTGCCGGATGCGGTACATGACCGGATCGCGCATGTTCAGGTTGGGCGAGGCCATGTCGATCTTCGCCCGCAAGACGCGCGATCCATCCGGAAATTCGCCCGCCCTCATGCGCTCGAAAAGATTGAGGTTCTCTTCGACAGAGCGGCTGCGGTACGGGCTGTCTTTGCCCGGCTCGGTGAGCGTGCCGCGATATTCGCGAATCTCGTCGGCGCTCAGATCGTCCACATACGCCTTGCCGTCGCGGATGAGCTGCACCGCCCAGTCGTAAAGCTGGCCGAAATAGTCCGAGGCGTGGTAGACCGTGCCGCCCCAGTCGTAACCCAGCCAGCGGATGTCTTCCATGATGGCGTCGACATATTCCTGCTCTTCTTTGGCAGGGTTGGTGTCATCAAAGCGCAGGTTGCACTTGCCGCCGAACTCCTCGGCCATGCCAAAGTCCAGGCTGATGGCTTTGGCATGCCCGATGTGCAGGTAACCGTTCGGCTCCGGGGGAAACCGGGTCTGCACCCGCCCGCCAAAGCGCCCGGTGCGGTTGTGCTCTTCGATGATGTCGCGGATGAAGTTCGAACTGGTTTCCGGCTTGTCCGGCTTGGCGGTCAGGGCGCCCTGTTCACTCATCAGGCCCATTCCCTTTCTTCCTTGACTACTGGCCGTATATTGTAATGCGTACAGCGCCAGATGGAGAGGGTGCATTTTCCCCTTTGCATTCTTCGCGATTTGTGAGACAATTCTTCTCAGGTAGTGTAGCCATCCTGTCTGGATCGAACTGCTGCTGTGCTCCTGCGTGGGAATCGCGCCGGCTGTCTGCTGTTTCGCCCCTTCTGTGACGCTACGCTATCGAGGTTCCAAGTCTGTCTGCATACAGGAGTATGGCATGGCCAAGAAGTTGTACGTCGGCAACCTTTCCTATTCGACCACCGAGGAAGTTGTTCGTGAGCTGTTCGCCCAGGTGGGTGAAGTGGAAAGCGTCGCCCTGATCACCGATCGTGAGACGGGCCGCGCCAAGGGCTTCGGTTTTGTCGAAATGGCGACCGAAGAGGCGAGCCAGGAAGCCATCAAGCGCTTCAACGGCTACACCCTGGATGGCCGTCCGCTGACGGTGAACGAAGCGCGCCCGCGCGAAGAGCGTTCGGGCGGCGGCGGTTTCGGCGGCGGTGGGTATCGCGGCGGCGGCGACCGGGGCGACCGGGGCGGCAATCGCGGCGGCGACCGTCGCAATGACGGCGGCTACGGCGGCAATCGTCGTCGCTTCTAATCGACATCGTTCGATTGCATCCGGCAACTAAAGAGCAGCGTGTGGGGCAGCCCACACGCTGCTCTTTTCTTTGTGGTGTACACCCTGTTACTGTGTTTCCCCTGGGATGCTCCGTGTGTTTTCGCCGTCCCCTATGCTGCTCGCTATAATCAGCCCCCTTATCAATGGACATTACACAAGGCCTTGCGCATGGAACAAGATGTTTCATCAGCCCCGCCCGAAACACCGTCCCAACGCCGCCCCGTGCTCAGCGCCAGCGCGCTGCGGGACGCGCTCCGCAGCATCGCCGTGCCGTTCCTGGCCGTCTTCACCGCCGTGGTGCTCGGCTCGATCCTGATCCTTTTTGCCGGGCTGGACCCGTTCCGCGCCTACCAGGGCCTCTTTCAGGGCGCGTTCGGCTCGGACGCCGGGCTGACCCGCACCCTGATCAAGATGGCCCCGCTGATCCTCTCCGGGTTGGCCGTGGCGTTCGCCTTCAAGGGCGGGTTGTTCAACATCGGCGCGCAGGGGCAGATCGTGGTCGGCTCGCTGCTGTCGGCATGGGTCGGCTTCTCTCCGAATACCGGCGTGCTGTTCGTTACGGCGCTTGTGGCGGTCGTCCTGGGCGCGGCCCTCATCCGGCGGCTGACGCGAGGGCTGCGCGCGCCGGTGGCCGTGGCGCTCGGCATCCTCTTGGGCATGATCCTGTGGGCCTGGGGCGCTCTCAACCCGATCACCAGCCTGGACCCTGCGCCGCACCTGCTGCTGGCGCTGGCGGCGGGCCTCGCGGGCGGCATGGCCTGGGGCTTCATCCCCGGCTTGCTCAAAGCCCGCACCGGCGCGCATGAGGTCATCGTGACCATCATGCTCAACTACATCGCCACGCTGTTCCTGGAATGGGTAGTTACGCCGGGCCGGGCTACATCCCCGCCTGGACCGCTGGCCTTCTGCCGCGAGCCGGGCCAGTGCCTCTCGAACCCGAACGTCAGCCCACCCATCCTCAACTCGGCCTACCTGCCGCCCATTTACTCGCCAGGCGGCACTGCGCCGGACGTGCTGCACCTGGGCGTATTGATCGCCATCATCACCGCCATCCTGGTCTGGATCGTGCTGTACCGCACTACATTCGGCTTCGAGTTGCGCATGGTCGGGCAGAATCCACACGCGGCGCGCTATTCGGGCATTCGCGTCGGGCGCATGACGATCCTGACGATGGTCTTTGCGGGCGGGCTGGCCGGGTTGGCCGGCTCCATTCAAACGCTGGGCGTCACGCACCAGTTCCAGACCAACCAGAATCTCGCCCTGGGCTTTGATAGCATCGCCGTGGCGCTTCTGGCGGCGAACAACCCAATAGCCATCATCCCGTCGGCGTTTCTGTTCGGCGCGCTGGATGCGGGCAGCGGCCAGATGCAGCTTGCGTCGCGCGTGCCCGCCGAGTTGATCCAGGTCGTCCAGGCGCTGATCCTGATGTTCGTGGCCGCCGATCAAATCATTCGGGCGCTGTATCGCATTCGGGCGGCGCGCGCCGGCGAGCAGATCAAGCTGAGCGCCAGCTGGGGCCAGCGCTAAGGGTAAGGGGGCATTGTGGATACCATAATCGCAGTCGTCAATGCCGCCATTCGCAGCGCCGTGCCCATCACGTTTGGCGCGATGAGCGGGCTGGTCAGCGAGCGGTCGGGCATCGTCAATATCGCCATCGAAGGCATGATGCTGGCCGGGGCGTTCACCGCTTTCACGGCCAATGTTTTCCTGAGCCTGCCGGGCGTGCCGAGCTTCTTGCAGGAACAGCCCATCCGCCTTGGCCTGACCATCCTGATCGCGGCGACCGTCAGCGGGCTGATGGCGTTGCTGCACGCCATGCTGTCCATCCGCTACAAGGTGGACCAGATCATCAGCGGCACGGTCATCAATATCTTCGCCGTCGGCATCACCGGCTACCTGTACATCGGCGGGCAAAATACGCTGGGCGGGCTGCCGGCCATGATCCGCAACCCGTTCACGCCGGATCAGGGCGTTCTGTACGTGATCGGCGGCATCGCCTTTGGCAAAGGCTTCCTGACCTATCTGGCGCTGTTTCTGGTCCCCATCCTGGGCTTTGCCCTGTTCCGCACGACGTGGGGCCTGCGCACCCGCGCCATCGGGGAGAACCCGCGCGCGGCGGATACGCTCGGCGTGAATGTGCACCGCCTGCAATACACGAACCTGTTCCTGAGCGGCGCGCTGGCCGGGCTGGCCGGGGCCACGCTGATCCTCGAGGGCGTGTCCTTTGAACGCGGCATGAGCGCCGGGCGCGGCTTCATCTCGCTGGCCGTGATGATCTTCGGCATGTGGCGGCCTTCGCGGGCGTTCCTCGGCGCGTTGCTGTTCGGCTTCGCCGGGGCGCTGCAGAGCCAGTTCCAGTTCATGCAGGTCCAGATTCCGCACCAGTTCATTTCGATGCTGCCTTACGTGCTGACGCTGATTGTGCTGGCCGGGTTCATGGGGCGGGCGCGGCCCCCGGCGCATACCGGCACGGCCTATGAGGTGGAGTAAGGGCCATGTCTGAACAAACCAAGCCGCCTGTGGTACTGCATGTCGAGAACGTCACCAAGCGCTTCCCCGGCGTGCTGGCCAACGACAACGTCACCCTGGAACTCCACCAGGGCGAGATTCTGGCCCTTCTGGGCGAAAACGGCGCGGGCAAAAGCACCCTGATGAACATCGTCTACGGCCTGTACCGCCACGATCAGGGCCGCATCTTCATCCAGGGAAGAGAAGTGCGTTTCGCCAGCCCGCGCGAAGCGATTCACAGCGGGATCGGCATGGTTCACCAGCATTTCCAGCTCATCCCGGTCATGAGCGTGGCCGAAAACGTCGTGCTCGGCGCAGAAAGCACACTTTCGGGCCGCGAAACGCTCAGCCCGGACGAGACGCGCGCCGCCGGCTGGGCGCGGCTGGTCTGGGGCGTCTTCTGGCGGCTGCT
>JADZBY010000601.1 GCA_020851855.1 Anaerolineae bacterium | reverse complement strand
ATGATCTCGTCCTGCAGGGCGCGATCCAATTCGGTGAAGTAGGCGCTGTATCCGGCCACCCGCACGATCAGGTGACGGTACTGCTCAGGATGCGCCTGGGCATCGCGCAGCGTATCCGCCGAGACGACGTTGAACTGCACATGCGGGATGCGCAGCCGGCAGAATCCGCGCAGCAGGGCGACGAATTTCTCGCGGGCGCGTTCACCTTCGAAGAACAGCGGCAGGAACTTCATGTTGAGCAGCGTGCCGTTCGACGCCAACTCGAGATTGGCCTTGGCCACCGACTGCAACACCGCCGTCGGACCCCGTAAGTCGCGCCCGGCAGACGGCGACAATCCCCCATCGGCCAGCGGCTCGCCCGCACGGCGGCCATCGGGCGTGGCCCCAACGTGCGCGCCCATCGGCACGTGCGCCGAGACCGTGTAGAAGCCCGGCTGGTACATCCCGCCGCGAATGGTGTCGTATTCGCCGACAAGCGCGCTGTACCGGTCTGCCCAGTGCGCGGCCAACGCATCGGCGCGCTCGTCGTCGTTGCCGTACTTCGGCGCGCGGTGGATCAGGCGCTGGTGGAGCAGCGATTGGCCCTCGAAATTCGCCCGCAGCGCATCGAGTAGCTCGCGCGCCGCCAGCCAGCTTTCCTCGAACACTGCCATCCGCACGGCGGCGAAGCTGTCCGCCACGTTGGCAACCTGCACGCCTTGTACGCCGGAAAAATTGTAATGAGCGCCGCCCGCCGTCACGTCGAGGCCGCGCTCCAGGCAGTCATCGATCACCAGCGACAGGAACGGCGACGGCAATATCTCGGCGTGGATGCCGTCCACGATGCGGCAGCCGCGCATCATCAGGTCGATGAAATGCCGAATTTGCGCATCGTAGGCGGCTTCGAGGTCGGCAAAACTCGCCGTCTGGTCAAGGGGTGGCGTTTCCAGGCCGATCTGTTGGCTGGTTTGTGGGTCTTTGCCGCCAAACAGCGTAAATTCCAGCACACGCACCATGTTGAACATGGCCGCGTCGCTCCAACCGAGCGCCTTACCGGGCGTGCTGAGTTCCACACACCCGACGACGGCGTAATTCCGCGCATCTTCCGGCGTGACGCCGCGCGCGATCTGGCCGGGGATGATCACATCGTCGTTGAACACCTGCGGCATCCCGCTGCCTTTGGCGATCACGGCGGCGGCGGCCATCAGGAAATCCTGCGGGCTGTCCTTGTGGATGCGGATGGAGAGGTTTGGCTGCGTCAGCCCGACCTCGGCCTGGGCGCGCAGGCACATGAAACTGAGCAGGTTCGTGGCGTCCTGACCATCGGCCAATTGCCCACCCAGCGCGATGTTGAAGCCGATGGGGAAACCGGCAAAATAACGCGCGCTGGTGCTGCTGCGGAGCAGGACGATCTCGTTGAACTTCAGCCACAGGCTTTCCAGCCACAACTGCGCCTCGTCGAGCGTCAGCCGCCCGCTGCTGAGGTCGCGCGTCAGGAAGGGCAGCATGTACTGGTCAAAACGCCCCGGCGAAAAGCTGCTGGCGTTCGACTCAATCTGGAGAAGCACAAAGAGGAACCACACGGCTTGCAGCGCCTCGCGGAAGTCGCGCGCCGGGCGCTCACGCAGGGCGTCGCACGTTGCCGCGATATGCTGAAGCTCGTCGCGGCGGGCGGCGTCATCCGTGCGCGTCGCCTGGTCGCGGGCGAGCGCCGCATACCGGCCCATGAACTCACTGGCGGCCTGCAGGGCAATCTCGGCGGCGGCGTCGAAGGCCGCGCGTGCGTCGCCGCCTTCCGTAGCGGTCACAGAGCGGCGCGCCCGGTTTAGCTTGTCGCGCAGGCCGCCGATGCCCAGTCGCAGCCAACCCTCGACATCCGGCAAAATGTGCCCCTGGGCATGGTCGGTCTGGTTGAGGGCAAAGGCTTTGGCGGCGACGGCAGCGCGCACGTCGTCCGGAAGGCGCTGCGCCACGGCATCTTCGAGCGTTTTGCCCTGCCAGTACGGGAAGATATCCTCACGCAGCTCGCGGATCACCGCCGGGGCGATGCGAAACTTGTCCTGGGGCCGCGTGTCCAGTGTATCCAGCTCGCGGTCGATCCAGTTGACAGCCCCTTCGGGCGCGATGATGCCCATACGCGGCAGCAGGGACCGGTTGCCGACGATCAGCTCGTCGTCCCCGATGGTGATGGACAAGCGGCGCGCGAGTTCCAGTAACATCGTCGCGCGGCGGATGGGCATGGGTTCGCCTTCCGTCGCCCGGTAGCTCGCCGTGGTGATGCGGGCGCGCTCGATGTCGATCTCGTTCACGTTCGCCAGGAGCCGGGCCTTGATGCGCGCCAGACGCTCCGGAAGGCGGGCGCTCTCGGAAAACGCGGTGGCCGGGTCAATCGTCGTCCGATTCGTCATGGATGCACGCTCCGCTTCAGCTAATCACGATGTGTCGGCAAACCCTCACCCCCGACCCCTCTCCCTCATGGAGAGGGGAGAAAAGACAGGTGTCTCCCCGATTTTCTCCGCTCTCCCTCATGGAGAGGGGAGAAAAGACGAGGCATCTGCCCGGTTTTCTCCGCTCTCGCTCACGGAGAGGGGAGAAAAGACCAGGCGTCTGCCCGATTTTCTCCGCTCTCGCTCACGGAGAGGGGCGAGGAAACCAGGTGTCTCCCTGATTTTCTCCCCTCTCGCTCTGAGGGAGAGAGGGGCTGGGGGAGTGAGGGTTAAAATTGACTCTCAGCCGCCCACGTGGACGGCCAGCCCGTGCGCGCGAACGCTGTCCGCCAATGCCCTCACCGCGCCAGCGTCCAACCGCGCGTGCTGCTCCCAGGCGTAATCACGGCCCAGGGCGGTGTACTTGGCGCGCCCGTAGGTGTGGTACGGCAGCAGGGTCAGCGATTGGCAGCCCAGGTCGCGCACCCAGGCCGCCATCGCGTCGAGATCGTCAACGTTGAAGCCGGGGATGAGCGGCACGCGGATCGATACCGGCGCGCCCACCTCGACCAGCCGCCGCAGGTTGGACAGGATCAGCGCGTTATCGACGCCCGTGTGGGCGCGGTGCTTCTCCGGGTCGATGTGTTTGAAGTCGTATAGCACATGGTCCAGGTGGGGCAGAAGGCGTTCGAGCACAGCCCAGCGCGTATGGCCGCTCGTCTCCATGGCGGTGGTTAAGCCTTCGGCCTTTGCCAGCCGCAACAGCGCCTCGGCAAAACGCGGTTGGAAGGTCGGCTCGCCGCCGGTCAGCGTCAGCCCGCCGACGCCCTGGTAAAAGACGGCGTCGCGCTGCACTTCCGCGATCACATCCCGCGCTGTGCGCCGCCCCCCGACCCACCGCACCGCGCACGTCGGGCACACGTCCGGGCGCTGGCCGTATTTGTCCAGCAACGCCTGCGTCCAGCCGCCAGCGCCCCACTCATCGACGCAGTAATCCTGGAACTGGCCGCAGCGGGCGCACGTCTGCGCCGAGAGCATGAGTTCCGGGTGCAGACGCTGGGATTCCGGGTTGGCGCACCACGGGCAGCGCAACGGGCAGCCCTTCAGGAAGACGTTGGTGCGGATTCCCGGCCCGTCGTGCACGGAAAAACGCTGGATGTCCAGCACCACGCCCTCAACCAGCGCCCAGTCGGTCGCCTCGACCGTTGCGGGCAACCCGACAAGCGCCGCCGCAGATTCCGCCGCCGCCTGCCGCGCCATGTACGCGCAGCCCAGCAGCGGACCATCGTCGCCCAGTTCGGTGGCGAGCACCCGCACGCCGCAGCCAACCGAGCGGTAAGCGTGATCGGGCAGGGCGCGCCGCGTCGGCTCCAGCAGCACGTCCCCGGACTTCGCGACGCTGCCGCCAACCACGTACAGGTCGATGTTGAGCACCATCGCCAGCGTGGCGATGGCCGTGCCGAGCGCGTCGCCCGCTTCCGCCACGACTTGCAGCGCCAGCGGATCGCCGCGCCCTGCCCGCGCGATGACCTGATCGCCGCCCACCGCCTCGCCCGCGCGCTTCTCATAACGGCGCGCCAGCCACGGCCCGCTCAGGTACGTCTCCACGCACCCGCGCGAGCCGCACGAGCAGCGCTCGCCGTTTTTGTCCAGCGTGACATGGCCGATCTCGCCCGCCGAGTTGTTCTGGCCGCGCACAAGCTGCCCATCCTGGATGATCGCCGCGCCGACGCCCGTGCCGACGACGATGTACACCAGGCTTGGCTCGCCACGGCCCGCGCCATAGTGATATTCGCCCAACGCGGCGGCTTTGGCGTCGTGTTCAAGGTGCACAGGCATTTCCAGCCGTCGCGCGAGCATGTCCGCCAGCGGCGAGTTGTGCAGCCCAGCCAGGTTGGGCGGGTCAATCAGCGTGCCCGTCTCATGGTCGACCGGGCCAGGGCTGCACATGCCGAGGGCGTCGGCGCGCTGGCCAGGCGGCAGCAACGAGCCGAGCGCTTCCACGCAGGCGGCGATGCGCTCCACCACACGCTGTGGCCCTTCGGTGGGACGGGTAGGTATGCGTTGCCGTCCCACGATGCGGTTCTCCGGCGAGACCAGCCCAATCTCAATCTTCGTGCCGCCCAGATCGACGGCGAACACCCAACCGTTCATCAGGCTACAGCTCCACAACTCAAGCGCCGGTTTTTCATTGTTGCATGATTTCCAGGGCGAATAACAGTGACGGAAATCACTACATCTCGCCCACGCCTGGCAAACGACACAGAATGATCGCGGC
The DNA here is from genome assembly GCA_020851855.1 of Anaerolineae bacterium. GTDB lineage: Bacteria > Chloroflexota > Anaerolineae > Aggregatilineales > UBA2796 > JADZBY01. The sequence continues at coordinate 5,027 of JADZBY010000601.1, read as the reverse complement.
CCGCAAGGCGGTCACGCTGGATGTCGCTCAGCGGACCGCACATCCGGGCGTGTCAATCCTTGCGGACATCACGCCAGCGCGAGGAAGTTTGAGGGGCGAAGCCCAACAGAAGTCTTTCCCCTCTCCCAGCCGTACTCGGCGTTTGGGAGAGGGGACAGGGGTGAGGGCCATCTCCCCGCCGTCTCCCTTGATCTTGACACTCCGCACATCCCGCGAATCTTGACAGATTTCGCAGGCCAATGTAGACTTTACACGATGATTTGGATCGATCCAAAAAGTGGTCCGCTGCGCGTGTCTCCAGCCTTCCCAACTATTGTTGTTCCCCCTAAAGGAGGGAAAAATGCCCAGGATGAGCAAACTTAGCCGTCGGCAATTCATCGGCCTCACGGGCGGGGCCGCCGCTGGCGCCGCCCTGTTGGGCGTCCCCGGTCTGAGGCGGCTCGGCGCCTCGGTCGCGCGGGCACAGCAGCCAGTCACGATCCGCTACATCGGGCGGCCCGGCATGACGGAGCCGGTCGAAGAGCAGCTCAAGCCCTGGCTGGAACAGACCGGCCACAAGCTGGAGATCGCGCAGTTCGGGATGCAGGAGATCTCGGACAAGATCATGCAGTCCGCCGCCACCGGCACGTATCTGGCCGACGTGTACCAGTTCCCCAGCCAGATTCGCGCCGACGTGATCAACGCGGGCGCGCTGGCCGAAATCCCGCAGGCCGTCCTGGACGCCGTCCAGTTTGACGACATTCTGCCCGTCTTTGCGCGCACCCTGAAATGGGATGGCAAGGTCTATGCCCTGCCTTACGACGGCGACATCCACTACGTCAACTACCGCAAAGACCTGTTCAGCGATCCGGAACTCAGCGCACGCTTCAAAGAGGCGTACGGCTATGATCTGCCGCCCGACGGCGCGTCCACCTGGAAGCAGTGGCGCGACATCGGCGAGTTCTTCACCGGCTGGGACTGGAACGGCAACGGCGAAACCGACGACTTCGGCCTGTCGGTGCTGTCCAACCGGGGCGGTTTCCTGTGGTGGGGCTTCTTCTCCCGCGCCACGGCCTACGCCAAGCACCCGGATGATCCCGGCTTCTTCCTGGACCTCGAGACGGGGGACGCCCGGATCAGCAATCCCGGCTTCGTGCGCGCCCTCGAAGAATTTGCGGAAGAAACCCAGAAGTGGGCGCCGCCCGGCGGCACGAACACCGATTACGGCGCGATGTGGGGCGCGATTGTCGGCGGGCGCGTCGTGGAGAGCTATAGCTGGGACGGCGTGGCGATGGACAACGCCGAAGGCTCCGTCATTCAGGGCAAGCAGGGCTTCAGCATCCTGCCCGGCTCCAACGAGGTCTACAATTCCAAGACGGGCCAGTGGGACACCTTCGAAGACGTGAGCTTCGCGCCGTTCCATGCGTTCGGCGGCTGGTCGTTCGCCGTCTCGACGCTCTCGCAGCCCGAAGTCGCGCAGGTTGCCTGGGAGATGCTCAGCTACCTGGCCGCGCCCGAAAACTCGCTGTGGTTCGTCAGCCATCCGACCGGGGCCAGCCCGTACCGCGAGAGCCAGTTGTCGAACCCGGCAGCCTTTGCCGAGGGCCTGAACATCACCGAGGAAACGGCGCAAGACTACCTCGACGCGGCGCGCGAGACGCTCAACCATCCCAACGCCGTGTTCGATCTCGCCATCCCGGGCTTCAACCAGTACCGTGACGCGCTGGAGCTGGGCGTCAGCCAGGCTTTGGCGGGCGAGCTGACCGCGCAAGAAGCCCTCGATCAGGTCGCCGTGGCCTGGGACGAGGTGAGCGAGCGCATGGGCGGCAAGGCCAGCCAGGCGGCGCTGTACGCCAAGACGCTGGGCGTGTAACGGGAGAACTACCGAACGTCTTTCGAGGAGCGCCAACGACCCGACAGGCGTCGCTGCGCGCTCCCCGGTGCATGAACGCTCACGAGGGGCTGTTGTCCGCCCGTCGCATGGCGAGATGAAGATGTCGCCGGCGGACGCCACAGCAGTTCCTCGCCGCTCTGCGAAGGCTGTGCTCGAAAGCACGGGCAAGTCGCATCATCACAGAGAGAATGAAAACGTTCGAGCGTGGGAACATGATGTGCCTGCCCCTGTAACGCCCGATTCGTCGCCTCTTTAGAGATACTCAGGAATCTGGACCTCGCTTATGTCAAATAACCAGTCTGTGAATACGCAGGTCGCAGAACCGCGCGGCAATTACAGGCAGTTTCGCCTGCGCATACCCTTCCCGCGGCTCTCGGACAACTCCTGGAAGTGGATTCTGCTGCTGCCAGCGGTCATCACAGTGGTTGTGCTCTTGCTCGGCCCAATCCTGTGGACGCTCGTCGCCGCGTTCACCGACATGCACCTGTACCGCCCGCCGAACATCGAAACCCAGTTCATCGGCCTGCGCAATTTCGAGAAGCTGCTGCACAACGGCTCGTTCTGGCGCACCGTCCGCAATACGGTCGTCTTCATGGCCGGCGTGGTTCCCATACAACTGACCCTGGGCCTGCTGCTCGCCGTGTGCCTCAACAACGTGATGCGTGGCCGGAAGTTCTTTCGCACCTGGTTCTTGCTGCCCATGATGCTCAGTCCGGTGGTGTCCTCGTTCATCGCCGGGCGCATGATGTTCCAGGAAGACATCGGCCCGATCAACTTCTTCCTGAAATCGCTCGGCGTGGCGACGATCCCCTGGCTGACGGACGCGAACTGGGCCATGGTGACGCTGATCATCGTGGACGTCTGGCAGTGGAGTTCGTTCATGTTCCTGATGCTCATGGCCGGGCTGCAAGGCGTGCCGCACGAGCTGCTCGAAGCGGCGCGCGTGGACGGCGCGACGCACTGGCAGGGCTTCCGGTTCATCACCATACCCATCATCATGCCGGTGACCGTCACCGCCTTGCTGATCCGCGTCATCGATGCCTTCCGCGTCGTGGACATCGTGATGACCCTGACGGGCGGCGGACCGGGACAGGCGACCGAAACCGTCTCGATAGCCATCTTCCGGACGGGCGTCAAGGGCGGCGATCTTGCCTTTGGCAGCAGTCAGGCGTATTTCCTGGTCGTCATTCTGCTCGTCTTCGGCGGCGGATTCCTGTACATCTCTCGCCGCGCCATCAACCGCAATCAGGAATAGGGGACTCGCGATGAACGTGCGACGTCAAAAGCAGCTGAACCGCATCGTGTCCTATACGGTGCTCATCGTCTGGTCCCTCATTTTGTTCTTCCCGATGTACTGGGTGGTGATCACGTCCTTCAAAGACATCTCGGACATGTCCGAGAGGCCGACGCTCATCCCGTTTGTCGATTTCCAGCCCAAACTCCACGCCTGGCGCTTCCTGTTCGTAGAGCAATTCGAATGGTTCCTGAAGCCGTTCGGCAACAGCCTGATCGTGTCCACCATCACGGCGATTCTCGCAGTGACTATCGGCTCGATGGCCGGTTATGCGCTGGCCCGGTACAACTTCCGCGGCCTCAATGGCCGGATTGTGCTCGGCTTCATGGCGCAACGCCTGTTCCCCGGCGCGCTGTTCATCCTGGCCTTCCTGGTCATGTTCCGCGAATTGAAGCTGCTGGATACCCGGCTGGCGCTGATCATCGTCTACACCGGCGGCTCGATTCCCTTCGTCGTGTGGGTTATGCGCGACTTTTTCGCGGGCATCCCGGTCGAGATTGAAGAGGCGGCGCTCATCGACGGCGCAAGCCGGCTGGTCGTGCTGGCGCGCATCGCCATGCCGCTGGCCATTCCTGGGCTGGTTGCAGTGTTTGTGCTGGCGTTCATCGGGGCCTGGAACGAATACCTGGTCGCCCTGACGCTGTCCTTCCAGAACGCGGTGACGATCCCGCTCTTCATCCAACAACAGGTGACGCAGACCGGCCTGACCGAGTGGTGGAATATGTCGGCCATCGCGCTCATCAGCCTGATCCCGATCTTCGTCATCACCGCCGCGCTGGAGAAATACATCGCCGGCGGCCTGACGTTCGGCGCGCTGAAGGGGTAGCCGGAGCGGGCCGGGAAATAGTTCGCCTTTGCGCATCGATTGAGCCAGAAAGGTGTGAAAAATGGACCTCGGACTGCGCGGCAAGGTCGCCATTGTCACCGGCGCGGCCAACCATCCGCCCGATTACCCACACCCCGGTCAGGGAGAGTCCACCGCCCGCCTGCTCGTCCAGGAAGGGGCGAAAGTCGTGCTGGCGGACATCAAAGCCGAGCGCGGCGCGGCGTTGGCCGAGGCGCTGTGCGCCCAGGGCCACGAGGCCATTTTTGTGCCCACCGACGTGACCCAGCCGTCTGACCGAACCCGGCTTGTGGATCGCGCGCTGGATGCATTCGGCGCCATCGACATCCTGGTGAACGCCGCCGGGTGTCACTCCCTGGATGGCAAGGGCACGGGCAACAGCTTCCCGAACATCCTGGAAGAGGACTGGGACCTGATGTACAACGTGCACGTCAAGGGCAGCGTGTTCCTCACCCAGGAAGTAGCGCGCCGCGCCATGATCCCACAGAAGAGTGGGCGCATCGTCATGGTGTCGTCGCTGGCGGCGCACGGCAAGTTCATCTCGACGGCCTACGGGACGGCCAAAGCGGCCATCTCCTGGTTCACGCTCGGCTGCGCGGTGGCCCTCGGCAAGTACGGGATTCGGGTGAACTGCGTCTCGCCGGGACTGGTCCTCACGCCCATCTACCGCGACGTGGAGTTGAAAGACAGCCCGATCACGCCGCAGTTCGAGGCGATGATGAAGGCAGACCGGATGCTGGGTCTGGACCGCTTCGGCGCGGGCACAGACATCGCAAAGGCGATCCTGTTCCTCGTATCCGACCTTGCCGACTATGTGACCTCGGTCGATCTAAACGTCTCGGCGGGTCAGGTGTATTACTAGAGTGTGTCTGCAAACCCTCACCCCCAGCCCCTCTCCCTCATGGAGAGGGGTGCGGAAACCGAGGATTCCCGCTTTTTCTCCCCTCTCGCCCACCGGGAGAGAGGGGCCGGGGGAGTGAGGGTCAACACGAAGACGGGCTTTGCAGACACACCCT
>JADZBY010000600.1 GCA_020851855.1 Anaerolineae bacterium | reverse complement strand
CCGGCTCTGACCACCGCCGCCCAGAGCATCGCCGCGACTGCCGCCGGCACGACGCTCGACCAGGTGCAGGCCAACGCGCTCAACGCCGAGTCGGTGCTCATCACGGCGGCGCTGATCATCGTCGCCTTCGCCATCACGCGCGGCGTGTTCTCGTTTGTGCAGGCGTTCATGGCAGAGACGACCTCGCAGGGCGTCGCTTTCGACTTCCGCAACGAGATCTTCGCCAAGGTCCAACGCCTGTCGTTCAGCTACCACGACCGCAACCAGACCGGCCAGCTCATGATTCGCGCCACCGACGACGTGGAAAAAGTGCGCCTGTTCATCGCGCAGGGCCTTGTGCTCGCGGCGCAGGCGTTCCTGCTGCTCGGCGCGACGCTGATTATCCTGCTGGCGACGAACTGGCGGCTGACGCTGGTCATCCTGCCCATCCTGCCCGTGGCGCTGATCCTGTTCATGGTCTTCGGCGCGATCAGCCAGCCCTTGTTTGCCCAGATTCAGATTCGCATCTCGAAGCTGAACACGATCTTGCAGGAAGCGCTGGCCGGCATGAAGGTGGTCAAGGCCTTTGCGCGTGAGAAGTACGAGCAGAAGCGCTTTGACGAGGCGGCGGAAGACCTGTTCCACCAGCAGATGCGGGTGACGCGCACGTTTTCGTTCCTGTTCCCCGTCATCTTCCTGATCGCGCAGGTTGGGCAGGTATTGATCCTGTATTTCGGCGGGCGGCAGATCATCGAGAATACGCTCGGCCTGGGTGAGTACCAGAGCTTCAGCCTGTACCTGATGTACGTCTTCTTCCCACTCGGCCAACTCGGCTTCATCATCTCGCTGATGGCGCAGGCCGCCGCGTCGGCGTCGCGCATCTTCGAGATTCTGGACGCCAAGAACGACATCGTGGAGAAGCCCGGCGCGCCGGAACTGCCCAAGATCACCGGTCACGTCGAGTTCAAGGACGTCACGTTCAAGTACTTCAGCTCCGGCGACCCGGTCCTGAGCGAGGTGAGCTTTGTGGCCGAGCCGGGCCAGACCGTGGCGCTGCTGGGCGCGACGGGCAGCGGCAAGACGACGATCATCAACCTGATCCCGCGCTTCTATGACGCCACGGAAGGGCAGGTGTTGATCGATGGCCACGACGTGCGCGACGTGACGCTGGACAGCCTGCGCTCGCAGATCGGCATCGTCTTGCAGGAAACGAACCTGTTCAGCGGCACGATCCGCGAGAATATCGCCTTCGGGCGGCCCGACGCGACGCTTGACGAGGTGATCGAGGCGTCCAAAGCAGCCTCGGCGCACGATTTCATCATGAGCTTCCCGCAGGGCTACGATACGCCGGTGGGCGAACGCGGCGCGACGCTGTCCGGCGGGCAGAAGCAGCGCGTGGCCATCGCCCGCGCCTTGCTGCTCGACCCGCGTGTGCTGATCCTGGACGACTCTACCAGCAGCGTGGACGTGACGACGGAGTATCACATCCAACAGGCCCTGGATCGCCTGATGAAGGGCCGCACCAGCTTCGTGATCGCCCAGCGCATCAGCACGGTGCGCAACGCCGACCTGATCCTGGTGCTGGACAAGGGGCGCGTCGTGGCGCGTGGCACACACGCCCAGCTGCTCGACACGAGCGCCATCTACGCCGAAGTGTACAACTCGCAACTGGTCGATGATGCGGACAGCCGCGCCATCGCCGCTGTAGAACCGCAGTCGGGTGGGGAGGAACGCTGATGTTTGGTGGAGGATTGGGCGGCCCACGCCAGATGATGGAGCGTGAGGTCACCAAACCAAAGAATCTCGGCGCGACGATCCGCCGCTTCCTGGCCTATTTCCGGGAAGGCAACGCCTGGGCGGGCCTGTTGCTCGTTGCCGTGTTCGTCGTCGGATCGACCTGGGCCAGCGTCACGGCTCCCGATTACGTCGGGCAGGCGGTGGACTGCTACCTGTTCGCGCGCCCGGCGGCGGCAGGCCAAGCGTCTTCGTGCTGGTATGCGGACGAGGACATCAACGCCATCACGGCGCGCATCCAGGCCGACCCGTCCATCCCGGAAGCCGACAAGCAGGGCGAGATCAACGCCGCGCGCATCCGTGGCCTGGGCAGCATCGTGCTGATCCTGGCCGTGCTGTACTTTCTGGCGTCCGCGCTGACCGGCCTGTCGTTCTTCACCATCGCACGGACCGGCCAGTACGTGCTGCTGCAAATCCGCAAGCAGTTGTTCCGACACCTGACGCGGCTCTCGCTCGGCTTTTACGGCGAAACCGAGGCAGGCAACCTGATGAGCCGCATCACGAGCGACACGGACACCATCCAGCAGACGCTCAACTTTGCCCTGATCAACGTGGTCAGCGGCGTGTTGACCCTGGTCTGGATCGGCGTGAAGATGCTCCAGGCGAACGTGCCCTATGCGCTGCTCAGCCTGGCCGTCGCGCCGTTCATGCTGCTCGCCACGGTGTACTTCTCCAGCCAGGCGCGAAAAGCCTTCCGCCGGAGCCGCCGCGCCATCGGCAGCGTGAACGCCGACCTGCAAGAGAGCATCTCCGGCGTGCGTGAGGTGCAGGCCTTCAGCCGCGAAGAAGAAAACATCGAGGATTTCAAGAAGGTGAACGCCGCCAACCGCGATGCGAATATCCGCGCGGCGAGCTACACCAGCGCCCTGACGCCCATTCTCGAAGCGTTGGGTTACGTCGGGCTGGGCATCGTCGTGGTGGTGGGCGGCCTGTCCGTGCTGCGCGACCAGCCCTTGCTCGGCACGACGGTGATTTCGCTGGGCACGGTCATCGCCTTCATGCAGTACGTGCAGCGCTTCAACCAGCCGATCCAGCAAATCGCCGTGCTGTGGACGAACATCCAGAGCGCCATCGCCGGCGCAGAGCGCATCTTCGGCCTTCTGGACACGCCCGCCGACGTGGTCGACAAGCCGAATGCGAACGTCATGCCGGCCATCCAGGGCCGCGTCGTCTTCGACAACGTGAAGGCGCAGTACAAAGAAGACGAGCCGGTGCTGCGGGGCGTCAGCTTCACCGCCGAGCCGGGCCAGACCATCGCCGTTGTCGGGCCGACGGGCGCAGGCAAGACGACGATCATCAACCTGATCCCGCGCTTCTACGACGTGACCGGCGGCGCGGTGACTATCGACGGCATCGATGTGCGCGACGTGAAGCTGGCCAGCCTGCGCGACCAGATCGGCATCGTCCTTCAGGACACGTTCCTGTTCTCGGACACCGTCATGAACAACATCCGCTATGGCAAGCTCGACGCGACGGACGAGGAAGTCATCGCGGCGGCTAAGCTCGTCGCGGCGGACACCTTCATCGAACGCCTGCCGGATGGCTACCAGACGGTGCTCGGTGAGCGCGGCGCGGGCCTGAGCCAGGGCCAGCGGCAACTGCTGTCCATCGCGCGGGCGGCGCTCAAGGACCCGCGCATCCTGATCCTGGACGAGGCCACGTCGAGCGTGGACACGCGCACCGAGCGGCTGATCCAGGCAGCGCTGGAGAAGATCATGCACGGGCGGACCAGCTTCGTCATCGCCCACCGCCTGAGCACGGTGCGCCACGCCAGCACGGTGCTGGTGATCAAAGACGGCGACATCGTGGAGCGCGGCACGCACGAGGAACTGCTCGCGGCGAAGGGCGCGTACTACGACCTGTACATGAGCCAGTTCTTGCGCCCGGATGTGTCGAATGGCAGTGGGAACGGGAACGGCAGCGGCAAGGTGAACGGCGTGGCCAATGCCGCGCTGGAATCGGTTGGGAACGACTGAGGAACCTCACCCCTGGCCCCTCTCCATCGCGTACGATGGAGAGGGGAAGCGCCCCACGAGTCTGGCGCTCACCCCTGACCCCTCTCCCGGACGCCGAGTACGGCTGGGAGAGGGGGAGACACTTCTGAAGGGCGGCGCCCCTCTGGCCCCGAACGGCGCATTGCCAGCGATTCGGGGCGTGTGCGGGGATTTCTGCTCAAGGAGTTTTCCCCCTTTCTCCCGCATGACGGACTCATGGAATTTGGGCGGATGGTTACGGCGGGCGCGTCCCGACGCGCCCCTACATGACACAGCGCTGTTGGGCAGGTTGCGCCGCGCCCATCGGAATCCGGTCGCACGTCGCCACGCGCCCCTACACGATGCGGACGGTTATGGCGGGCGCGTCCCGCCGCGCCCCTACATGGTGCGGATGGTTATGGCGGGCGCGTCCCGACGCGCCCCTACATGATACAGCGCTGTTGGGCAGGTTGCGCCGCGCCCATCGGAATCCGGTCGCACGTCGCCACGCGCCCCTACACGATGCGGACGGTTATGGCGG
>JADZBY010000599.1 GCA_020851855.1 Anaerolineae bacterium | reverse complement strand
TCTGGCTTGCGCCGTTGCACTCACGCAAAAATCCTTGCGCCCGGTGGGTGAGATTTTTGCCTATGGGTGCGGTATCTGGATGTGCAAGGGAAGGCAGCTTCCCGAACAACCTATCGAGATAGAACGTGCTCACGGTGACGGCACGAGGCTCAAGCCCAACGGATTATACGTTGGCGGTCACCTAGCGGAGCACGCGAAATCGAAGATTACATACCACCCCCGCCGCTCAGGAGCGCCCGCTCCAGCGGTGTGTGCAAGCGGGGTTCCCCGGAAAACCGACGGATTTTCTGGGGTGCGCTGCAAGCAGGGTGTCTCCGAGTCGTGAGCCGCCACGTCAGTATAACCCTCGATATCCAATGGGTCGTGGTGCTGGAAAAGCCGCTGAGGGACACGGGAATGGGTTGCCGCACAATCCGCCCGTGAATCTATGCACGCTCAGGCTGAAACGGTAGACAGATCGGGCGTTTCCAGACCAGTCGCGCAGATTCTTCCTCGCGCACTCCACGCCGGATTCCTCTTCGCCCGGATCAGGTGCAGCGGCGCGGCTGGTCAAGTGTTGTCAGATGGCTGCCCGTGCAAGCCTCCACGTTGGCGCAGCCGGACTTCGACCAATTGCACATCCTCATTTGCTTGCCCACCCACTGAAAGGATAACTGAATATGACCGACCCGGTATACACCTGCCGTCAATATCGTCTGCTGATCACCGGCAGTCGCCACGCAACCCCGGAAATTCTCGATATGGCTCGCCGTGCCGTTACCCGCGCCAAATCCAATGGCTGGATGGTGCTGGTGGGGGACAATCCGCAGGGCGTCGATGCCGCCGTCATCGATGCGTGTGATGCGCTGGGCGTGAATGTCCTGGTCTGCGGCACAGCGTCCCAGCCACGCAAGGGCAGCCAGCGCGAGGGTTCGTACTGGCAGGTGGACATGAAACCCCGCGACGATGACGATGCCACCCTATTTGATGGCTACGCCGTCCGTGACCGCTGGATGATCGACCTGTGTGACCGGATGCTGGCGATTTGGAATGGGCAGTCACGCGGGACGAAAGCCGGTTTCGACTACGCCCGGCAAATCCGCAAGACAGCAAACCTTGTGACTTTCGAGCCGCCTCAAAAGGCGTCAACACGATTGCCAGTGCCGCGCACCCCGCATACCGTCGAACTGATCATCGATGCTGGCAATAGGCCGAACGATCTGACCTTCGAGGGAGTCTACGGATTACGCGCGTTGGACAGCAAGGGTGACCTGCTCTACGATGCGACGGCATCCAGCACAGTGGATGTCCACACCTCCGACGCGGCGCGGATGCAGATGCTCATTATGGCGCTGGAACGTCTCACGGCACGTCTCAAGACTGATCAGGCTCCGTATTGCCTCTGCATCTTTCAATCCTCCAAGAATGTCGAAGGCTGGCTGGCGCACGGCTGGAAACGCAATGTCCCGGAGGTGCAGCGGCTCACTGCCAAGATCGATGCCCTGCTCAAGCGTTTCCCAAACTTAGCGTGGGTCAAGATGCCTCACGCTCAGGTAGTCTCGAAGCTGAGCAAGATCGGGAAAGGAGGGGCTGCACGACCCTAACACGCATCAATCGACCACGTTCGCCAGCCGGAGCAGGAGTACGCCTGTTCCGGCTTTTTCGTTCTTGCCTACCGAAAGGAACTACCCATGACTCGTCATCAACCTTCGCCCGAATCGCTCAATATTCCACAGACCATCCTTGACGGCTATAACAAGCGCTACAACAACGCCACCTACCGGGCATTCAGCCTGGCGCTAGAACAGACGCTGCCCGATGGACTGTCGGATGAACGACACAATGCACTGATGAACCTGCTCATTGACGCGAGTTTTGAGCGACTCGGCGCAAGCCTGTACGACGGCGCGTGCCGGAACCTGGGCGCTGCACTCGCCCAACTTAAAGCACCAGACCTGTATGTTTTGGCAGAGCAGCACCTTCGCAACTTCAACCCGGAGTCCGACGAAACGGTACTCATTGCCGGACTGCTGCACTCGCTGGAAACCCTTCGTTACACGGCTGATCAAGCAGCAAGCGCTGCCTCGACCCAACACCACGGGCGCGGGCGCGTTGTGTGCTGGTGGTTGGCGGCCATCGCTATGCTTGCCCAAGCTGCCCATGCCTTGCTGTGCGAAGCAGAGAATGATTACGTAGAGGAGAAGCTCAGTCGCGCTCTACGCAATGTGCGGAACGGTCTCAGTGAGGCATCCGCCAGTGGTCTTGCGGCGCAGATTGCTCATTGGCTTGCGCGATGGTGACGCTCCAAGTGATGTCCTAAACATCTTTCGACTGCAACTCACACTCTGAATGCAAGATACCGAAATTCACCACCGGAGATCGCATCAAGTCTCGAATAGGGCCTCCATTCCACAGTATAGCTACCAGAAAGGTGTAAGGGTTCGGTTCGTCCTCGAATCGTGCCAGGAGCCGCATTCGGTAACCAACCCATATCTCCAGTAATCTCCCGGCCCGGATGTAGCCGGAAGTTCACATCGACGGTTCCTAT
>JADZBY010000598.1 GCA_020851855.1 Anaerolineae bacterium | reverse complement strand
CACTTCCCAGCCCGGCAGTTCCTCTTCCAGTTCGCCGGACAGGACGGCCACATGCCCAGGCAGCACGATCCGCTTTCGCTCGACCTTGTCCGCAAGCCCGAACTGCTTGACCGCCTTAGCGATGCGCTCCGCGTCAAACTTGCCAGCCGCCCAAGCCGTCAGCACGCTCATGCCCTCTGCATCCACAATCAATAACCAGCCCGGCAGCCCGGAGCTTTCAACCTCATTGGCTACGGCGAAGTAAGTGATGCTGAAGTTCGTCGTTACCAAAACCGGATCGGTCGGTCTGGGCGCGTTAATCTCGTACAGCCCTGGCTGAACCTGAATCGGCTTCTGCGGATCGGTGAAGATGTTCTCGCGCAGGACCAGGAGCGGGTAGACGGTTTCCGGCGTCCAGTGATCCAGCACGATGAAGCCCGCGTACTTGGCGATAGCCTGTGCTGCCAGGATCGGCTCCTGCAACGGGTCGTGAACAGCGCCGGGGAAGGCGATGATCGGATAACCCAGAGGGCGGAAGCCTTTCTTGAGCGCCAGACGCCGAATTTGGGTATGCCGCGCCAGGGACACGCCAAGCTGCTGCGCCGATGGATCCAGCACCAGGTCGGTAACATCCATTGCCTTGAGTTTGCCGGTCAGATCGGCAAGCTCGTCGAGCGACTCCGCAATCACCGTCAGCGCCGCATTGTGCTGCTTCGCGAGGCTGCCCATCGCCTCCCAGTTCGTAGCGTCTGCGCCGTAGATCAGGGGCCGCTCGCCGTCGATAGCGCGTAGACCAGCCGCCATGACCCCCGGCTCGCGGCTGATGAGGATCAGCGGGCGGTGGCTGGCGGCGCGGATGGCCCCGATCGCGCCCACAAACCGTGCCGCGTCGCCGGAGACGCATTCCATCGCGAACCCGTCCAGGGCAAACCCCACACCGACGTAACTCACGCTATAGGCATCGATGGCCGACGCCTTGCTCGTGATGTCCTCCGCCGTCTGGTCGTCGCTCAACCGGGCGAAAATCCCTGGCTTGTGATAAAACGTCTTCTCATGGCGAAATAGCACGGTTTCGTTGCCCGCTTTGACCTCGTACCCATCGGACTTGAGCGTGATCAGTCGGATGGGCGGCTCGGAAGCTTCCGCGAGCTGGGCTTTGGCTTCGGCGCTGACGTGCGGACAGGTAGATAGCTCAATCTGTTTTGCCGCCAGCTTCATGGCGAAAGCCAGGCACGTTGGAAAACCGCAGTCTTTGCAGTTGGTTTGCGGCAATAGCTTGTAGATTTGGATTCCGCTGAGTGCCATCTTGCGCTCTCCTTGCCGCTATACCGTCTCCGGGACGGACATCAGGTCGTCAATCGCCGTGCGCACACGTTTGACGCTCTCCGGATGACGCAGGACCACGATGTTCGCGCCCGATTCAATGAGGGTAATCGCCGTCAGTGTTTCCCACACGATGGCCCGCTCACGCCAATCGCCCCAGCTGGTCGGGACGTCCTGCCCAACTTTGGCTTCTTTTGCCTTCCACGCCTCCGCTCCCGGCGTCACGATCATTGGGGACTGCGTCATTGCATCACCCTGCAGCGCCGCAAGGCGCAATCGCTCCATAACGGAGTAACCGTATTCGATGCCATAACCGAGCGCGCCCGTCGTCGGATCGAGCAGGATACGATCCAGCGGCAGGCCCATGTCGGTGATCAGGATGTTGAGCTGTTTGGCAAGGTTGACGTCCATGGGCGAGCGCGCGCTGACAAGGTGGCCGTTTGCCATGGCCGTTGCGACAATGGTGCGGTAGTTCTTGTCTTCGCAAATGCCGAGGACGAGTCGCTCGCCCTTCGTGGCCTCAGCTACGGGCACCAGCAGCGCGTTATCCAGCTCAGCCTGACCGGGTGCGAAGACCAATAACGGCAGCCCACTCGCCGCCAATACGGCCCTGGTCGCTCTGACAGCGCCGTCCGGTGTGGTGGGATTGCCGTCGCCATCTACCTGGCTGAGCGACAGCGCCACCAGATCGGCTCCGGCATCTTCAGCGGCTTTCGCCCACGAGGCCGGGCTGCTCGCTGCCTCGCCCCATGCCTGCAACAGCAAGGGCGACCAGTCGTCCGGGCGGCGATCCTTGATCTCAAACGCGATAGCCGGGCGGTGCGGCGCTGGGTGCTCAAAGTGCATGAAAGGCAGCGTCTTCTCGCCGCCTACCGTTACGCTATGCGAGCGGGCGCCGCCCTCTGCCGCCGTCGCGCCAAGAGTGACCACTCGCACGCCACCGGACCAGGTTTCTTTCGGGATTTCAACCGGCATAGCATCTCACTCCTGGCTTGTAGAAGTCCGATTTCGGCGTCGGGCTGCATCGCGTCTTTCGGTGAATTGTTCCAAGGGCGGCTTGCGCGCCGCTGCGATTCCCAGGTCCTGCAGATCGGCGTCAGTGTGCGCGGCGATGTGGCGCAGCAGATGTCTGTAGGACAGCGCCGCCGCAGGATAGATCACGCCGTTGGCGTTGTGCATCAGGAACACCACGCGCACCCTCTGATCCCGCATGATCTGCGCCGCGGCGGTCAGTGAGATATCGGGAGGAACACGCGGGACGCCTTCGCGCATGATCGCTTCGGCGGTCAGATTCTCCCGGTCATCGCGGGTGTACGCCTGCACCAGTTCGTCCTGGCTGACAACGCCGATAGCATTTCCATCCCGGTCGAGTACGACCGCGCCCTCCAGCTCTCGCTCAAGCAACAGGCGGGCGACATCGCGAATGGGGGTGTCTGGCGAACACGTCGCCACGCCAACAGTCATCAGGTCGCGTACCAGCAGCCGCTCGGCCATCGTCGCAGCCCTCATCAGAAGATCGGGTCCATCGTTAGCGCCGGATGGTTGTGCTCCTCCAACCACGCCATCAGCTCCTCCACCGAGGTCACGGACCGTTCATCGGCGATCCTGGCGATGAGGTCGGCGTCCCCTTCACGTTCGGCGACGGCCTGCAGTTCATCCGCCATGCTGTCCTTCAAGAAACTGCTCATCCACACGACACGTTTGAAGCCGCCATCCGCCGAGATGAACTTGGGGCTGATCAGGTAGTATTTGCCGACACCCATCACGCCCGGTGTTTGCAGCCCACCGCCAGCCACGCCTGCCAGCGTGCTGAAGGTCATGCCAGCCGGGGTCATGCTCGTGTCTTCGCGGCTGACGACCATCACGCCGTTGGCTTCGGGGATGAGCATCACGATGCTCTCGAAACAGCCGCACGCCGTCATCGGGTTCTCCATGATCGAATACATGGCGACATCCTGCACCGTGCCGTGCGAACCGGATTTGGCGTAATTGTTGATGCCCGCCCAGTAGCCTTTCTTTGCATCGATGTTTGCGCCGAGTTTGATGGGCTGGTTGGGACCGGTGGGATTGATGCTGAACGACGCCTTGCAGTCCAGCCAGTTGTACGCGCCGCACAGACCGAGCCGTTCCGGGCTGACGATGCACACGTGGTTAGGCGCAAACGACTGGCAGAGTGTGCATGAATAGAACTCGTCTACGGCGTTGTCGGTCAGGTCGGCCAGGCGCTTGTTGCGGAAGGCGTAGGCCTCGCGGGCACGGACCAACCAGGCCTGAATCTGCTCCGGATCGGTGTAGATCGTCGTCTGCACCTTGTCCACGATGGCGCCGAAATCGGCATGGAAACGCGCGTGGACGATCTTTCCGAAATGCTCCAGGTTAAAGCCCTTGTCTGCGGCGGCCTGGGAGATGCGAATCCATGCAATGTCGCGCTGCCCGATGTGCTGGATGCCGGATGCGCCGTTGACAAAGTAGTGGATCTGGCGCTCCAGCACAGGCTCAAAGTCCCGTTGCATCCCGCGCCCCGCTACCTTGATGACGATGCCCATGTCCATGTGACCTTGCGCCGGGATGTCATCGAAGCCCGGTCCGATGACCTCGACCTTGCCATCGGTCACTTCATCCAGCCCGGCCATGTGCAGGTATTCGAAGCAGCGCGCGTGTTTGCCGCCAAACTCGATGCGCATATCGGCCTTGCGCACCACTTCGCCCTCGAACGCCGAGCCGTATGGGACCGGGACGGGCACGTTCGACACCTTAACTTTGACGCCGCGCACCTCAATGCACTTCTGAACCAGGCGCTCGGCGCGCTCCAGGTCATTCTGGCCTTCGATCTCGTTGAACGGCATGCTGACGACGTGCTCGTAGGCGGTGATGCCAGTTGGCAAGATTTCGGGGATGATCGTGTCGGCGATGACCGGGAAGCCGAAATTGATTGCGCCCGCCGCTGCCGCATATTTGAGATCGTCTACCTCGCCAAGCGCGAGGACAAAGGCGAATACGCGCTCTTTGTTGTAGAGCAGGATGTCGCGAGCCTGTCCACCCTTCAGACCGCCAAAGGTGAGCGCCGAGCGCACGGCGAACCCCAGGGCATAGATGGCGCTTATCGTATCCGTGCCAAACGGCACGGTGTACGTGTCGTATCCTAGCTCGACGCCCTCTTCGATCAGCTGGTGAATGATGCTCCGCCCGTTGACGTTGCCCGACAGAAAGCACAGGATGTTGCGGCGCTGGAACTCACGAACGATCTTGACCGCGATCTCATTGGATTTGGCCGCACCCACGATTGCCGCGAAGCCCGGCATTCGCCCGTCGACCAGTTGAATGCCCCACGAGCGTAGCTGGATGTCATCGATGGGGCCATTAAGGCGACCGAAATGCCCATTCTGGCCTGCCTCGCTGCCCGATGCGCTGCCGTTCCCATTGCCGGTGTCCGGGCTGGTAAACGACGCGCCGCCTTCGAGCCGAAAGCCGGCGATTGGCTCCGGCTGCAGACCGTAGACGAAACGTATCGCCTCAATAACCTCGGCGGCGAGCAGCGTGGCCATTCCTGAATCGAGCGTCTCGCCCAGGTAGGGCGTCCAGTGCGTGCCGGCAGGGACAGGGTGCAGCAGCTCGCGGGCATGCTTCAGGACCGGCTGTAACTGGTCCAGGGTTTCGATTTGCAGGCCGGTCATGCCCAGGATCAGCGGCAAATAGTAGGCGGTGTTCGGGAAAGCCACCCGCGTGTCCGGGCTTTTGTCGAGCAGCGCTTTGCCGAGCATCATCTCCGCTTCCGTAACCAGCGCGTTTGCGCCACGGATGGCGCGCGTTGCAATGTAGCGAGACATGGATGCACCTCCTACTTGCCGGGTGGGCTGTCAGGGCTGGTAAGGCCGTATAGAGCAGCTTGCCGCCCAGCCAGAGGGAGTCGCTCAAGTTCGTCAACGCGCTTATCACCGCTGCGCCCAAAGCGCGCCGGATCATAGGCGGGCAAACCGAGCGCGGCGCGTTTCTGGTCAATATGGTTCAGGGCCTTGTGAATCAGCTCGTCCGGATCGGCAGCGAACTCCAATTTGCCGCCGAAGAGCTTTTCCCACCCCGTGCTGATGTATTGCAGGACAAGATCGCTGTCCGCCATACGGTCAGGCATTCCGCTCACGGGCGAAGAGCCGCCGAAAATGACGTACACGCCAGACGCGACGGCGTAAGCGCCGATAGCCAGCGCCTTTTCGCTCATCCACTCCGGTGCGAGACCCACTGCCGGGATTTGGTCGATGTCGTCGCCCAGGCCGCCGTCTTGCACCATTTGCGTGAGCACGGTCAGAATGCGGGTGTTGTCGACGCATGACCCCATATGCAACACTGGCGGGATGCCGATGGCCTCGCACACCTCGCGCAGACCCGGCCCAACCTGGTCCAGACCGGCCTCACCCAGCAGAAGGCCCAGCTTCGCGCTGGCAATCGCCCCGCACCCGGTCTGGACCACCAGCACATCTTGCCGAAGCATCTCTTTGGTGACATGCGTGTGCAGGTAGTCGTGCACGCTGCGGGGATTGTTGCAGCCGACAATGGCCGCGACGCCTCGAATGCGCCCGGACATGATCGCCTCGTTGAGCGGGCGAAACGAGGCGCGGTACGCGCCACCCAGCATGTAGTTGATGTATTCGTGTGAAAAACCCGGAATAAGCGCCTCGCGCACGTCGGGAATCTGGACTGCCCCGCGATTTCGATAGTTGTCGATGGCTGTGCGCAGGATATTCTTGGCGATGGTGAGAGCGTGATGCTCGTCAAACTCGATGTGGGTCGCCCCCTTGATCCTGGCCTTTGGCGACGTGGTAATGATCAGCGTGTGGAAGTTCTGGGCAAGCTGGACCAACGCCTGCATGATGCATTGCACGTCGACGACCATAGCTTCAACGGCGCCCGTCAGGATGGCGAGTTCCTGCTGCAGGAAGTTCCCTGCCGCCGGGATGCCCTGACGCATCAAGATCTCGTTGGCCGTGCAGCAGATGCCCGAAAGGTTGACGCCTTTCGCGCCCGCCGCCTGCGCGTACTCAATGATCTCCGGAGTCTGCGAGGCCGCCACGATCATCTCGCTGAGCGTCGGCTCGTGACCGTGCACGACGACATTTACCATGTCTTGCTTAAGCACACCCAGGTTGGCCTGTCCCAGGATCGGCGCGGGCGTGCCAAACAGAATGTCGGAGATGTCGGTCGCCATCATGCTGCCGCCCCATCCGTCGGCAAGGGCGGTGCGGATCGCATGAAACAACAGGTGCTCGGGGTCCTGGTCGTCACCGATGTGGGTACGGTGCAGAGCTTCGACCACTTCACGGTCGATGCCGCGCGGGATAACGCCACGCTCCTGCCATAACTTCTGCCGCTTTTCTGGCGCCCGGCTGACCGGCGCAATGCGTCCTTTCTGCTGGCCAAACTGTGAAATGTACAGATCGGCCAGATCGTTGGCGATTTCCTCTGGCGCGCGTCCCTCAACCACGATGCCATAGTGACCGGCCACGGTGCGGAGTTTGGCGATGTCGCGGATGGCGTACCCTTCTGCTTCCCCATTCGCAACGGCCTTGAGCGTGAACGCCATATCGCGCCCATGATCGGAGTGCGCCGCCGCGCCGGCGGCGATAGCGCGAATCAGGTTGCGCGCCTGGATCGTATCGATGGTGGCCCCACAGACGCCCGTCTGCCCATCCTTGGTCAGGCGGCAAGGGCCCATGCCGCAGAGCTTGCAGCACATCCCAGCAGCGCCGATATTACAAGGTGGCATGGCGTCCGCCCGGCTGAAGGCTGTGCCAACGCCGATCTGGTCCGCTCGGATCAGCATCTCCTGCGCTGCCGGATCCGTGCTGTGTTCTTCCGGAGTCCGTTTCTCTCTTGGCATGGCTCCCCTCGACAGTCTACTTGTCGACCCTGATAGCACCCAGGCCGGGGCACGGCCAGAGAGTTGGTTCTGGTGGGCTGGTCGGCTGCGCAAAACTGATCACGCGGCCCGTCTGTGCATACGCGGCGCTATGACGCCGGACACTGCTGCGCCGGTCTGCGTCGTGTGCGGCGCTTGTCCGCTCGGTGGGAACCGCCAGCGTCTCGCCATACCCTGCCTCGGCGAGCGCCGTCCGCAACGCCTCGACCTCGGTCTGAGCGGGGTCATAACTCACATCCACGATCTGAAAGCAACTGCTGGCGTAAACATCCAGGACGCCGGGCATGTCCAACAGGATACGGCGCACGGCCAGTGTATGATGATCGGCATACATAGTGGGGAGATAGAAGGTGTGGGTTAGCATAGATGCCTGCCTTCTCTCAAACCCGAACGAGACACAATCGCGTAAGTTCGTTTGGCCGAGACAGTCGAATGATCGTCGGCTCGCTCCGACTCTCACAGGCCGGTGGTTGGCGTCTGGACCCCTCCAGTCATCTGGCGAAGGATGTGGGCTGTCGGGGGCAATGTCCGGAATACCTGGTCCGCGACCTCCGTTGTGCTCGGCCCAAGTCCGCAGCTTGGTGTGATCAGGCTGCGAGCGGTCAATGCCTCGACGGGCAGATAAACACCGCGCGCGCTGGCTTTCCTGCTGATCAACTCCAGCCCATCCCACAGACGCTTGGCGATTTGCTCTGGTGTGACGCAGAAGATCGTGTCGTCGTTGGGCACGATTCCCCAGGCAACGACGCCGCCCCGATCCAGGAAATAGCGCAGCTCAAGAGGAAAGAGGGCCAGTGTCTCGAGATGCGACCAGGCATCGAAGCTCAGGATGTCCACCGCTGTCTCCAGCAGCACCGACCAGTCGGTGTTGCCACAACAATGCACACCGGCCAAGGCGTGTTCCTCATGGATGGCGGCGAACACCTCGTCAAGCATCCGGATCGCTTGCTCTCGGCTTAAGCTGATGAAGGCCGAGCCAAATGACGCCATGTACGGCTCGTCCACGAAAAGGACAACATTCGGGCGGCGGCCACGAAGCTGCCTCACCTGCCAGCGGGCGCGCATCGCCGTGTTCTGGACAATCACTTCCGCGAGCACGTCATGATAAAGGCTGGCCCGAAGATTCTGATCGGTGACTGTCAGCCCAAAACTGATCGGGCCGGTTATCTGGCCTTTCACCCAGCAGTCAGAGCTTGGCTGCAGAGCCTGCAACATGGCGAAAAAACCGGCGGCATAGTCCTCACGCAGCGCAAACGACGCCACATCTTGAGCGAGATAGCGTTCATAAAATGCTTCCAGCGCAGAGGTAGGATCGCCTGTAGTGTCAAACCTGACCTTCCCCTGATCCATGTCCACCATAAGGGCGGGTAGGCCATGGCTGTACTGGATGTACATACTTTCCAGGAAGCTGCGGCGCGGCAACTGAGGCCAGGCGGGGATGTCCAGGCTTGCAATCAGGCGTTCGCAAACCGGACCCGGCTCGGTGTGGGGCACGCTGCCAAGGTGCGATGTACCGAATACGGGTAACGAGGTCATTCGCCTCTCTCTTCCTGGTGGACAGCATGCACCCTACACCCACCGGTAATTGACAGTGGCGGCGGTTCATCCCCTTCCACTGCGTTCCTACGTTACAGGTGCGAAGCAACAGGCTACGCCTTGCCCCACCCGTGCCCCAGCGCGCTGCGCGACGCGCTCGAATCGAGAGGGGGCAATACTGCCCCCTGGTGCATCGTGTACCAAAGCGCGCCCCGCCCCTATCAACGGCTGGCCCCCGAAGTCCGTGAACCCGATGGGGCGGCGATCTGGCCCGCATACATGTCAAGCAACTGCATACGGGTCTCCGCCAACGAGAAGACCACCTTGTGTGCGAAGCGTTTCATGAACTCGTAGCCCAGCACCGGGTCTTCTTCGCATTTGCGCCTCAGGCACACGCCATCCAGCGCGATAGCGCGGGTCAGCTCGAGCGCCCGCGCTCCAAAATACCAATGGAACGGTGGAAACAACCAGGACCAGCCGACGACGTCGTTTTCCTCGTGGGTGTACAGCACGATGGATCCTTGCGTGGGTGAGTTGATGTCGACGGCGACACGTCCGTGACGGATGATGAAGAACTGCTTTGCCTCCTCCCCTTCTCGGAACAGGTATTCTCCGGCTTCGAACCGTACATTCGAAGCGCAGCCAACGAGTAACTTGATGTATTTCTCGTCGAGGCCCTCAAAAAAGGGGAGCTTCGCCAGGATAGGTTCCAGAGTCTCCATGCTCGTGCCCTCCAATTGCGAACAAACCTTTGTGTACGCATCGCGCCATCAGATTTGTGCCGCGGCGAGCTGGACGCGCATACTGTGCAAGCGTGACATGGCCGTCTGCGCGATGTGCTGGGTCAGCAGTAACCCCACGTCTGGATAGTCGGCACAGTAACGGCGCAGCGCGTCTGCGTCAATTCGAATGGTACGCGACGCTTCCCCGGTGATGGCTGCTGTCGTGTAGGTGTACGGCTCGATGAGCGCCGAGATGCCAAAGACCTCCCCCGGATTCACGTCTCCCACGTCAAAGCTCCGCTTGTTGCTCAGGTCGCCGGGATCGAAAACCACATACACCAGATCGACCCGACCGTCAATGAGCAGATAGATCGCGGATGCGTGCTCATCACATTCAAAAACGACCTCGCCCTTCTCGATCTCCAGTTCCTCGCTCAATTGAGCGAGCGCTTTCAGGTGCCCCTCCTGAAGGTGCCGGAAGAACGCATAGCGGCGTAGAAGCTCTGGCGAAACCATGGGTATCATTCCTTCCCACGTATCTGGTGTAGAAGCTCTACAACCTGGCGCGCTGCCTGCGGAATCGCGCCCTGGATGGCCGGAGTGAGCGCCTCGGTGAATTCGACTCCAACGCGCGCCTCCACGCCGACCACCGTGATTTCGGCTGGCAGGTGGATGCCGAGCGCCTCCCCGAGACGCAAGGCGCTGTGAAGGCTGGTGTCGTGAACAGAGCGCATGTGTGCGCCGCCCAGCTCAGGGAGCGCGTCGAGAGGCAGCACGCGGATCGTCCCGCTGGGCCGCCCGGTATTGAGTGCGTCGATGACGATGGCCCTGTCATAACCGATCAAACGCTCCATGAGCGACAGACCACCCAGCGCCGCGCAATCAATGTCGACTCCGGGCAGCCTGTCGGCAACCTCACGCCGGACCAACTCGGCAATGTGCCAGCCCACGCCGTCGTCACCGAGAAACGGGTTCCCCATCCCGATGACCAGGGTGCTTGGCTGCTGCTCAGCCATCGCCATGCTCCGCGCTACGCGCTGCCCTGACAGTGCTGGCGCAGCACGTCAACGATACAGCCGTCCGCATCGCGAATGGTCACTTCCAGCGGCATTTCACCCGGCAGCGAATGCGTGGCGCAGCCAAAGCAGGGATCATAGGCGCGGAATGCCATCTCGATCCGGTTAAGAATGCCCTCGGAGACAATCACCCCTTTCTTGATGAGACTCTGGGCCGCCTTGTTGATAGACAGGCTGATGGGGGCATAGTTATTGGTCGTCCCGACGATCAGGTTTACCTGGGTGAGCAAGCCCTGCTCGTCTGTCCGGTAGTGGTGTGTGAGCGTACCGCGCGGCGCTTCGACGATTCCCACGCCTTCGCTCGGCTTCTCGGTAGGCACGGCATGAATCTTGTCCGAGGTAATTTCTTCATCCATTGCCAGCTCGACCCACCGCTCTGCCGCGTAGAGCAGCTCGACCAGACGCGCCCAATGGGTCGCCATACGTAAGTGAACAACCTTGGTCTTGCCGGTACTTACGTAACGCTCCCCTTCTTCGAGGACGAGCGTATCGTACAGGCACTCGTACTCTTCCTGGGCGCGCGGCGTTGCCATCCCATCGGATGCGTTCAGGCGGGAAAGTGGCGTAGCACAGTAAATGCCCGATCCCTTGCCGTCGACAAACCCCTTCCAGCCTACCTTCTTCAGGTACGGGAATTTGAGGTAGGTCCACGGTTCAACGCGCTCTGCGATCCAATCGGTGTATTCGTGCGGCGCGTACTTCCCGATGCGCTCGCCATCGGGCGCAACGACGCTCACCAGGCCATCGTAGAAGTTCACCCGGTTCTTCTCGTCAACGAGGCCAATGTAGTAGGTGCGGTGCATGTACGTGTCGCTCATGATCATGTCAAGGTAGGCCTGGTTGCCCAGGATCAGGTCCTTGAACAGCTTCAGGCTGAACTGGGCAAATTCCACCGCCCAGTGGCCCATGACCTCAATCTCCTGGCGCTGCTCCTTCGTGATGCCCTTCGTCAGCCCGCCTGGAATGGCCGTGCAGGGATGTACCTTGCGCCCACCAATCATCTCGATGACGGTGTGGCCGTACTTCCGGGCCTGGATGACCTTCCCGCCGATCTCCAGGCCAACTTTGTGGATGACGCCCAGGATATTCCGCTCTGCGACGGGCGCGTCCGGCCCCATCACGAAGTCAGGGCCTCCCAGGGCGTAAAAGTGCGTCGTGTGGTCTGCCACGTAGAAGGCGCTGTACAGCAGTTCACGCAGCTTCTTAGCCGCGGATGGCGGCTCCACGTGATAGACGGCGTCTCCGGCCTTGGCAGCCGCCATATGGTGGGCTTCCGGACACACCCCGCAGATGCGATTCGTCAGCACAGGCATCTCTTCGACGCGCCGACCGACGCAGAAGCGCTCGAAGCCTCGTAGCTCCGGTATCTGGAAATAGGTGTTGGCGACATTGCCCTCGCCGTCGAGGAAGATCTCAATCTTGCCGTGCCCTTCCAGCCGGGTAATCGGGTCAATCGTGACTCGCTGCATGGACGACCTCCTTCTCGGCTTTCCGGGCGGCATCTCCAGCCCGCAATAACGAGCCAGCAAGGTTGAATCGGTAGAATTGCCCGGCTGGGTCTGGCAGCGTATCCAATATCCTCTCGATTTCGTCCGGTTCTTTACCGTCGATCACCGAGGCGAAGGCGGTGATGAGCCGCGCGCCACAGTCCAGCGTACCCTCGGCAGGACCATAGCACCCGATACACGGCGAGCTTGCCGCCGGGCACTTGGCGCCACAGCCATTGCGCGTGGCAGGCCCGTTACACGTGATACCTTGCTCCAACAGGCATACATCGGGATCGATACGTGGCACGTTCTGGATGCG
Organism: Anaerolineae bacterium; assembly: GCA_020851855.1. Classification (GTDB taxonomy): domain Bacteria; phylum Chloroflexota; class Anaerolineae; order Aggregatilineales; family UBA2796; genus JADZBY01. The sequence continues at coordinate 6,726 of JADZBY010000598.1, read as the reverse complement.
GACAAACTTGCGAATGGTCTTCACGCTTCGCTTGTGCTTGCACTCATCACAGACCGTGGTCCCATTCGCGCCGAGTACAGCGCCAGGGGGCGGCAGGGACGCTTTGCCCTGTAGCACCAGGATCACGGCGTCGATGACCGCTGCAATCTGGTGTGACTCAGGAGGGCAACCAGGGATGTAATAATCCACTGGAACGACCTGATCCAGCGTCTTGAGGACGGGCAGGTATTCGGGAATATGCAGTTCGCCTTCCGCGACTTTCCAGGTGTACTGTGGCCGGATGTGGTTTGGGTTGTCGGTCGAGACGCTCTCGTAGGCGGCCTCGAACACCTCCTCCGGCGTGCTGAAATTCGCCAAGCCGGGGATGCACCCCTCGCAGGCGCAAGACCCAAAGGCGACGAGTATCTGGGTTTTGCGACGAAGCAGGTGCGCCATCTCTTCATTTTCGGCGTTACGGATGCCTCCATTGAAGAGGGTGAGCGTGATCGCGCCGTCGGGCAACGCCTCGACATCCTTGATCTTGGCGTCCATTGCCACAGGCCAGAACACCACCTCGAAATTGGCGTCCACGTCCAGAATCTTCTCGTGGATGTTCAGGACGGCGATCTCGCACCCTCCGCACCCAGCCGCCCAGTACATCGCGAATTTCGGCTTACCGTTCGCGCTCATGGTGCTCCACCTCCACATTCTGAGGTATGGCGGCAAAGTCCGAAGCGCCGTTGCGCTTGTCGGACCAGTTGAGCGGGCCAAGGGCGCGAATCTCGCCCACCATCTTCGTGATCTCGTCCGCCAGTTTCAATCCTTCAGCAGCGCTGGCCCAGACCAGCTTGACGCGCTTTGGCTCTATCCCCATCTGGGTCAGTACTCGCTTCAGCAGCAGATAGCGACGCAGCGCCTTGTAGTTCTGCTCAAGGTAGTGGCACTCTCCGGGGTGGCAACCTGTAATCAGAACACCATCCGCGCCAGACGACAGTGCCTTGAGCACAAACGTGGGATCGAGCCGCCCAGAGCACATCAGGCGAATGAGGCGGATGTTCGGCGGGTACTTGGCGCGGGCAGTGCCAGCCAGATCGGCAGCGCGGTAGCTGCACCAGTTGCAGGTGAAGCCGATGATCACCGGTTCAAACGAATCGGTCATGGTCAACCTCCATCTCTCACACCGGCACTGCGCTCTCAAAGGGCGCTGCTTCCAGATTGAGGAGCAGCAATCCTTCGATTTGCGCCAGGACCTGCTCGTTGCTAAAGGCCGTACCGGTGATCGCGCCGGCTGGGCACGCCGCCACACACGTTCCACACCCCTGGCACAGCGCCGGATTGATCTCGGTCACCATGCGGTCTTCATGGAATAGGATGGCGTTGAACGGACACAGGCCATTGCAGATGCGGCATCCGGAGCATTTCTCCTCGATCACGCTTGCCCGGACTGGCTCCAACGCGATCTCGCCCTGCTGGATGCGCGCCAGAACACGCGCCGCGGCGGCAGCGCCTTGCGCTACACTTGTCGGGATGTCCTTTGGTCCCTGGGCGCAGCCCGCCACGAACACACCCTCGGTCATGGTGGCGACCGGGTCCAGCTTGGGGTGCTTCTCGATAACCCAGCCATCCGAGCTGCACGAGATGCCGAATAGCTTCGCCACGTCACGGGCATCGTGTCGTGGCTCCAGTGAGACAGAGAGGATGACCATATCCACCGGGATACGTCGCTGCTTGCCAGCCAACGTATCCTCGACCTGGATGGTCAGTTTGCCTTCTTCGCCCGGCAAACGGGCGGCATCGGTGACTTCTGCGACACGGCCCCGCACGAAGATAGTGCCTTCTTGCAGCACCCGCTGATAGAACTCATCGTAGGCTTTGGCCGTGGTGCGGATGTCGATGTAGAAATTGTAGACGGTCGCCCCGGTCCGCTCATGGACGAGATGAGCGAACTTCAGGCTTTGCATGCAGCAGATCGCTGACCAGTAGTTGTTGAAGTTGCGGTCACGGCTGCCCGCACAATGGATAATGCCAACCGTCTTGGGCACGGTGACGCCATCGCGCAGGACGATCTGGCCGTTGGTGGGGCCTGCGGCGTTGCTCAGCCGCTCGAACTCCAGACTGGTGAAGACGTTTGCCAGACGGCCATAACCATACTGCCCGATCCGCCGCGCATTCAGGATGTCGAACCCGGTAGCCAGGATGATGTTCCCAACCTGGAGCGTGAGTATCTCGTCTTCCTCTTTGAAATCGATAGCGCCCGTCGGGCAAAACTTCTCGCAGGCGCGACAGGTTCCTTTCTGGAAATAGGTGCAGTTCGCGCGGTCGATGACCGGGTATTTGGGAACCGCCTGCGGGAATGGTGTGTAGACGGCTTTGCGGTAGCCGAGTCCTGCCTCGAAGTCACTGTCGATCACTTTCTTCGGGCATTTCTCCCAGCAGACGCCGCAGCCGGTGCACAATTCGGTGTTGACACAGCGCGCCTTCTTCTTGACGGTGACGGTGAAATTGCCGACGTAGCCGGAGACGTTTGTCACTTCGCTCCAGGTGAAGAGCGTGATATGCGGATGCCCGCCGACCGACACCATGCGGGGAGTCAAGATACAGGCCGCGCAGTCGAGCGTGGGAAACGTCTTGTCAAACTGCGCCATGTGGCCGCCGATGGACGGCTCACGCTCGACCATGTAGACCGGGAATCCGGCGTCCGCAATCTCCAGCGCCGCCTGGATGCCGGCGATCCCGCCGCCCACAACCAGCGTCGCCGGATTGATCGGGACGTGCAGCGGGTCCAGAGACTCGTGATGGCGCACTCGTTCCACTCCGCCGGACACGATGGCTTTCGCCTTCTCCGTCGCGGCTACCTTGTCCGTGTGCACCCACGACGCCTGCTCCCGGATGGACACCAGCTCGCACAGGTACGGGTTCAGGCCCGCGCGCGCGCACGCGGTGCGAAAGGTCTGCTCATGCAGGTGAGGCGAACACGCGGCCACTACGACGCGCGTCAGGCCCAGTTCCTTGATGTCTTTCTCGATCAACTCCTGGCCGAGGCTGGAGCACATGAATTTGTAGTCGCGGGCAATAATCACGCCGCGTCTGTTAAGGCGATCCGCGGCCCAGGACGCCACCGCTTCGACGTCGATCACGCCTGCGATGTTGGTGCCGCAGTGGCAGACATAAACGCCGATTCGTTCCTCGCCCATCGGGACAGGCGGTGTTGCGGTTTCGGCTGTCATTCGCTCACCTCCTCGTCACCGGGCATCTGGGGCATGGGGAGGCCCACCTTTGCGCCCTTCTCCGCCTTCTTGGGGCGCGGTTTCGGAGTAACTGCCGCTAACTCGGCTTCTGGGGGAGGTAACTCCACGCCAATGCGGCCAAGAGCAGGCCGCGAATCGACGAATTCCTTGCCCAGCCCAAGGGTCTCCGGCTCCAGTCCGAAAGCCACACCCATCAACTGGGTGAAGTAGAGGATGGGCATGCGATAGTTGGTGTGGAAGTAACGGTTCATCTCCGTCTGGTAGGCGTCCAGGTTCAGCTGGCACATCGGGCACAAGGTGACCATCAAGTCCGCATTGTATTCGGCAGCTCCATGTACCAACCGCCGAATCAGCTCATAGGCGACGGGCGTGTTGATCTGGGTCATATGGCCGCCGCAGCAATGTGTCTTCATTGGGTAATCGACGACCTCGGCGCCCAATGCCCGCATCAGACGGTCCAACGCCACCGGGTGCTCGACGTTGTCCCAGCGGTTGCTGCGGTCAGGGCGGGCAATCATGCACCCAAAGTAAGGCGCAATACGCAATCCCTTTAGCGGTTTGACCACTTTGCTCTTCACCAGATCAAGCCCGATATCCTTGATGATGATGTCCAGCAAGTGTCGGACACGGAGCGTTCCGGGTGTATAAGTCAGGCCGCCCGCGGCGAGTGCCTCGTTTACCTGGGCGTTCAATTGCGGATCGTCGCGCATGTAGCTGTCCGTCTTTGCCAGGTTCAGATAGCACAGGCTACAGGCCGCCATCACCGTGTGGGAGGCCGGGTCGCCGTTGGCCATCTGGGCAGCAAGGGCCAGGTTACGTCCGGCCAGCGCATAAGCGGCGACATGGTGTACGGCGATGTACTCCGTCGCTCCACAGCAGTTCCAGTCTGGAATCTCTTTGATATCGAGATTGAGGACGCTGGAAATCGCCATGAGCGAGTCGAAATAGGGTCGCGCACTCTTCTGGAGCGAGCAACCTGGGTAAAACGTGTAACTTGCCATCAGGTTGCCTCCAGTTCAATGGCGCGAGTCAGGATGGCGCGCAGCTGATCCATCCCTTCGATGCGGCTTGGGGTGAGGTCCATACGCCCTCGACTGAGCATTCCCAGCCCGAGAGGGACCATCGCCGGAACCTGACGGAGGCGATGCTTCAAATGATGGCGTGTAGCCAGGCCGAACTCGAAGCTGCGACCGAAATTCTCGATGTACCCGATGAATGTCTGCGAGAAGTCGGGAGCCGTTGAGTCATCGTAGAGCTTCGCCTTGATGGCCATGCTCTTGAGGGTGTACATCACGTCGGTGATGTGCACTTCCTGGGGGCAGCGTACCGTGCAATAGTAGCAGGACACGCAATACCACGGCGTATTGCTGCGAAGCACATCCTCGCGCATGTCGGCGCGGATCATGGCGAAGAGCTGACGCGGGGTGTTGTCCATGTCTCCTGCTGACGGACATGAACCGCCGCATGTCCCGCACTGGATGCACATATCCAGACGGGAGTCACCGGGCGTGGCGTCGAGCACTTCTTGTAGGAAGCTTCCGGGGGGCTGAATCGACGGTGGTGCAGAGGATGAGTGAACCGATGGACTCTCTACGGTCACTGGGCACCTCCTTTAAGAGGGAGTTATATAGTATTTGGCATCTATGGACCGCTCATTATGGACACCTCCCCTTCGACGATAGTAGAGTAAACAGCCACTTTCGCTTAGTGCTTTTATTCACTAAAGGCAGTGACATCTGTCAGTTGCCGGGGATCAGCAGCAGAAAAGCGGCTGCACGGCGGGATGTAGCGGGAGATCGCCACTCGCTGTTGGATTCACACGCTGTGCTGTCAGGATCGGTGCCAGGGATCTTCTGCGATTTACGTGAAAGGGGCAAGGTTGGGCTGCGACGCTGAAGCACCATTCCTTCGGCGCTCAGATGACGCGCCTAGCATAGTATTAAACCCCGTCAGCTACGCGGTCGGCTTGCGGCGCTGGGCCTGACTTGCCTATGGTTGTTGCGCCAGCAAGACTGAAGGCAGGGCACTAACTCCTAGATGTGCCTAACTGGGTCTTGCCATGTTCCCGGCGCGCAATGAAATACACACGCTGCTCGCTGATCTGGTATTCCCGCGCCAGAATGGACACGCTCTCGCAGCGACGATAGCGTTCGACGATGGTCTGGTTGCGCTCGGTCTTGGATGGAAGGAAGTCATTACGCGGCGTTGTCGAAGGCGCAGTTGAGCCATACAACAAGTACAGTAGTGCAGGGACGTGCGATGGTTCCGCAGCCCTCCGGGGCTATAAGACTACTTACTCTGACTTGCAGGTACGGTTCCGCCCACGGCTTCAGTTTGAACCCCGCAATTCGCCTGGTATCCAGGTCGAAAACAATCTCAGAGAACAGCGTTTGAGCAAGCGCCTATCTGTCTTCATTGCTGGCGCGATCCCAGTTGGCCTCTGCATCCGCCAAAGTGTTCACAGCAAGCTCGATGACCTGCCGAATATGGCTTTCTTCATTCATCTCTGCCTGCAATCGGGCGATCTGACGCTCATTGTTGTCGATATGACGTTTGAGGGTGTCTTCGTCGAGTCGAGCCATAAGGAACAGCTTTTCGGCGTTTTCGATGCGTTGACGGCATAGGGTAATCTCGGCCATCACCTCGGCGCGTTTCTCCTTATTCGATACCGCCTGGGTGGCCTCGGAGAACATACGCGCCAACTCAGGTGCTGCATCGGGTTTCACAGCCAGCGCACTCACCAGTCGGGCAAACTCGGCTTCGACTATCTCCGCTTTGACAGATTTATTGCGGGCATCGCACGGGTGCCGCTTGTCAGCGTGGCGATAGCGGGGAAGCCTACGATAAGCTTCATAGCCGCTGAGGGGAGTTCGGTCGCCCATCTTGTAGCAATGCGCGCAGTAAACGAAACCGGATAGCGGATACACGTAGGACTTGATGGGCACGGGCCCAGGTTTGGACTGCTTTCTCCAGCGTTGCCGCTCCATTCGCACTTTGCCGACCAGGTAGCATAACTCCGTATCGATGATCGCACGCTCGGGGTTGAGCAGGATCGTGTCGGGCCTTATCTGGCTGATGTCCCTGTCTCGCGCCTTGCCACCGAGCACGACGCCGCCATATTCCGGCCAGTTGTCGATTATCACCCGCACGTCGGCCTCGCTGAATCGGCAAGGATTCCCGTGCCTGTCTCGAAACCAGTAGCCCTCGCTGTGCAGCACTTCCGCGATCTTGCGACGGCCACAGTTTCCCTTCGCACAGAGGCGGTACATCCGCTCTACGACCTCGATGTAGCCTCTGAACGTTGCGCCCTCCGCGGGTGATTCGTCCTTGTGGCCTTCCTGGATAGACCCATCTGGCATAAGCCACACACCAAGGGACAGCCCATGCTCATGATAAGATGGGAATGGAGGAGACGACCATGAAAAGTCTGGCGGAAGGGCTGAAGGCGGTGAAGGATAGGCGGAGCGCGCAGGGGAAGCGCTATGAACTGAGCGCGTTG